>PCXC01000029.1:575-41812 GCA_002796345.1 Deltaproteobacteria bacterium CG11_big_fil_rev_8_21_14_0_20_42_23
TCTCTCAGAAATAAAAAAGGATCCTTTCGGATCCTTTTTTATTTCTGGCGGAGAGAGAGGGATTCGAACCCTCGGTGCCCTTTCGAGCACAACACCTTAGCAGGGTGCCCCATTCGGCCACTCTGGCATCTCTCCAAGCTTCACTACAGCCGAAGCTCATTAACTGCTCTTTTCTTATTTGTCTACCCTTCTTTTGTTCGAAAAATCCGTGGGAAATAGGCTCCAACTCTTTGCCTGTAGACTTTATATTCGGGAAAAACACTTTCCAGCTTTTGCTCTTCCACAAAAGCTCGGTACCTCTGTGCCGCTAGCCACAATACAACTAAAGTCCAATTGCACCACGACGGCACATCGCATGCGCAGCCCAGCATAACAATGCTCTCACCCACATAGACTGGGTGCCGCACAAAACGGTAGAGGCCTTTCGTGATCAACACCCTGGCCTCGGTGAGGATGCTAAACGATTTTCCCAAGGTGCAAAATCCTGTCAGCGTAATAATGTGGCCTACAATCAGAAAAAAGAAGGCAAGTTGAGAAAAATTTCCCGGCATTTTACTTTTTAGAGGATGAAAAAATGAAAAAATCCATGGAATGTGACGAAGAGCTTCTATTTGCAACAAACGATGCGTCTCATAAAGTGCTATTGGCGTTACAGCGCAAACAAGTGGCAGTATAATTTCCACCGTTTTGTTTGCCCGCACTTTTGGAGCATGCCGAAAAAGATAGGCATAAGCGAAAAAAACAAACACACCCATCACTAAAATCCAGTTTATCCACGAAAAAATGGTGAAAGCCTTCGGAAATCTGGAAAATTGATCGATCTGAAGCGCAATACGATAACTAATATAGAGCAGAAAAAAGGTGCTCCCCAACCACTTGGAGGCCCATTCCAGGGCTGGTTCGTGAATGCCCTGCTGTTTTAAGGATCGGAAACGGAGGAAAAGGAAAGGGCTGGTGCAAAAAATAAAAAAAATTGCCAATGGCGCAAAGAAGTGGAGTGTAATCATGTTCCCCCTTTAAAAACGAAAAGACGATATATCTTGCCCTGATTCGCAGCACAAGCTTTCTTGCCGAGCAAGCACACGTGCCTGAAATGCCAATTTCAAGCTTTTTAAAAGGAGTGCCGAAAATCTGTACCAGGCTGTCACTTTTCAAGCCTTTGAAATTGAAGAGACTTTTCGTCCATTTCTTCACAACCCTCTAAAATCAGAAGGCTTTCTTCTCATCAAAAAATATCCCTTATTTATCAAGAACTTACAAAAATTCAGTTTCTAGACTAAAACCAAAAAACTTCCTATACTTGCAACAGCTTCTTGAGAAAGGCCTAGGGGGAGGGAATGAATATGTCATCACAAAAGGGTTTTACACTAATTGAACTTGTTTTGGTCATCGCCATTCTGGGTATTTTGTCCATAAGTGCCTTGCCGCGCTTTATGTCACTTGCCACAGATGCAGAGAACGCTTCAAAGGATGGGGTTTTGGGGGCCGTGCGATCTGCCGTGGTGATGAGCCGCGCCGAGAGCATGATCAATGACGGCGGCGATGGCGTCTTCCCGGCTACACTTGATGCTGAAGCAGCTGGAGAATGTGCCAACTGCTTTTCAAGCATTCTTTCATCCGGGATCAGTGACCCAAGCTGGCAGAAAATCGACAACCAAACCTACAGTTTTGATGATGGAACTGGTGCGGTGAATTACGAATACGACAGCGCAACAGGAACGTTTGTGGAAGCCGCTGCCGCGCCATAAGTTTTTTGAAATTTACTCTTTTTTCACGGCTGATTTTTCGAATGCACCTGGAAGGAGATCTGAGAGACAAGCTACACTCACATCTCCTTTTAAGTTTGTCATGATCACTTCCATTTTTGGCGAGAACTCAAATAAAATTTGCCTACAAATACCACACGGCGCAATTGGCCCATCGGTGTTAGCCACAATAGCGATGCGCGAAAATGATTTACTTCCTTCCGAAACAGCCTTCATCACCGCAACACGTTCGGCACAATCGGTGAGCCCATAACTCGCGTTTTCTACATTGCAGCCTAAAAAAACTTTTCCGCTTTTCGTTTCAAGCGCAGCTCCCACCTGAAACTTTGAATATGGTGCATAAGCTTTTTTGCGAATAATCTTCGCTTTTGCTATTAATTTTTTCTGATGCGCGGTAATTTTCATTTCTTTCCTCTAGTTTTTTTCTTTTTCTTCGATTTTTTCTTCCTGTTTGTGCACTCGCTCTTTGGCAAGCTCTTCTAGCTCGGCATGCTCTTCGGCACCAAAACGAATATAATTGAGCGCCATCTCTCTTAATTTTTTCTCTGCTTTTCCAAATACTGAATGAGAAGGATAGCTTCCATTTTTCACTCGCTTCCCAGCCGTCACCCCGGTGAGCACTTCTATTCCTTCTTCAATAGTTCGCACGGAATAGATCTGAAATTTTCCTTTTTTCACAGCCTCCAGTACTTCATCTTTGAGCATCAGGTGTCGCTCATTTTGCCATGGGATAATCACACCTTGCTTGCCGGTGAGGCCACCCTTTTTGCAGACATCGAAATAGCCTTCAATTTTCTCGTTCACTCCACCAATGGCTTGAATTTCACCCATTTGATTCACGGAACCTGTCACGGCAATACCTTGCGAAATGGGTAAGCCCGAAAAACTTGAAAGCAAAGCGTAGACTTCGGTGGACGAAGCGCTATCGCCATCAATGCCTCCGTAGCTTTGTTCGAAGGCAACGGAAGCTGAAAACGACAAAGGGAACCCTTGGCCAAAACAGTGTCGAATGTAACCGGTTAAAATGTGAACACCTTTATCATGCGTTGGGCCAGAAAGGTGTGACTCGCGCTCGATGTTTACAATGCCAGCTCTTCCCAGCGATGTGCTTACCGTTACGCGCGAAGGTTTCCCAAACGAAGCATTGGCCAACGAATACACGGCAAGCCCATTTATTTGGCCTACTTTTTTAGATGAAGTGTCAATCATGATCACTTCTTCATCAATAGCTCGCTGAATATATTCTTCCACTCTGCTGTGGCGATAGTGCTTCAGCCGTAAAGCTTCATCTACGTGAGCTTTCGAAATTGACTTCGACTTTTTTTGCTCGGCAATGTGGTTTGCCTCGCGCAACACATCGGTGATGTAGGTGAAACGTGTCGAGAGTCTGTCGCGCTGACCAGATTCTTTTACTCCATATTCAAGCAAAGCTGCCATTCCACTTTTGTCGGGCAAGAGGAGCTTGCCTCGATCACACACGGCTTTCAACACAGCAGCAAATTCTTTGAGGCTCGTTTTATTTTTTGGCATCGATGTTTCAAAGTCAGCCAAAATTTTGAAAATTTTTTCAAACTCATCTTCGTGTTCCCACAAAAGATGATATAACCAACTTGGACCAATCAACAAAACCTTCACCGAAATTTCTATCGGTTCTGGCTTGAGTGCTACCGGCACAAACGGAGAAAGAATTTCCGGTTGTTGGATAATAAGCGTTTCGGTTTTGAGGACACGTTTGAAGTGATCCCACACATAAGGTTTTCGCAGCACATCTAAAGCATGCACAATCAGGTATCCGCCATCGGCCTTCAGCAGAGAGCCTGCGCGAATGCGGCGAAAATCGGTTGTAAAACCACCGCCGGGAGTGTTGTTGTATTCGATTGCTCCAAACAGATTGGTAAAGGTTGGATTATTTTCTTCCACAATCAAGCACGTTTTTTGAGTGCTTTTTTCCACTGTATCCACATTCAACACATTCACTTCATAAACCCAAAAAGGATCTTCTGCTTGGAATGCCATGGAAGGAGCAAACATCATCATTCCTTCTTGCGGCTTTTCTTCTTTAGCAGAAAAGTGATCGAGGTTTTTGAGAATGTGACTTTTCACGCGGAACAAATACTTGCGCACTTTTTCATCTTGATATCGACTTTTCAAATCATCGATGAGTCCATCCAACACAAATGCACCAGTACGTTGAGTGAGATGATCTAAGTGTTCGTTCATCTCTTTTCCCAAACTGCGAGCTTTTGCTAAAACTGTTTTTAATTCGGAAGAAAATTTTCTGTATTGAGAAATAAGTTTTTCTCTTTGCTTTGAAGAAAGCTTTCCTTCTTTCACATATATTTCAAGCCGGTCTGGCGGAACAGCTTCTTTTCCAATCAACGGGAAAACAGCGGGGGCAATGAAGTTGCCGTCTTGCACTTGTATGAGCGCAAATTTTTCTTGTTTCAAACGTTCTGCAAATTCTTCGAACATTTTTTTTTCTTCGCGTTGATATCGTTCTAGCAGCAGCTCTTTTTCTTTTATCACATGAGTTGCTTCCAATGCTTTTGGAATATCGGCACGCAAAACACGGATAAGATTTTTCATGTCATCGCGAAAATGGCGGCCTTCGCCTTGTGGAAAGCTAAGCAAGATGGGCTGATTTGCTTCTGCAAAATTGTATACGTAGCATCGATCTTGCGGAGAGCGGCAATCTGGTTTGAGATGTTCCAACGTTCTGCGAATTGTGGTGGAACGCCCGCTTCCCACCATGCCCGCTACATAAATATTGTAACCAGAACGAGAAATGCTAAGCCCCGTTTCAAGTGCAGCAATGGCACGATCTTGCCCCACCGCATAATCTGCTCCCTGAAATGTTTTTGGATTTTTGTAAAAGGAAAGGTCCGCAGAACTGCAAAACCAACGAAGATCTGAAGCTTTAAGTTTTTTTGCTTTCATCCGCGCAAAGTGCCACATGACCTAAAAAGAATCAAGCAGTGAAGAAATAATGAATTAATGATGAACTTCGGTTTTAATTTTTTCGAGCCATTTCACCACAAGAATGTGGGCATGGTTGCTAAGGCGTTCTGGAACTTGATGCGTTTTCATCACTTCCATAAAAGCAGTGAGTGCTTCTTGCGTTTCACCAACGGTAAGCACTTTTCCTGCAGCTTGAATATTATCACGAGCTTCTTTTGCCGTAGCCACAAGCATGCGGAACATATTGTGCACGCCATCATCCACATCACCCACTTGGCTGATGACGCCACGCAGAAACTCTTCAATGTCGGTATCTTCCCGTCGCATGTTTTTTAGTATATCAAGAACTCATAGGCGAGGGAAACAAAATAATTTTTACCAAGAATACTGGTCTGCTTAAATCAATTATGCTAGGATTCTGAGACGTGAAAAAAAAGTACCTCCCATATTTTTACACTGCAAGCGGCATTGCCTTTTTTTTCTTGCTTGTGCTGGCCTTGCTTCCGTTTCTTGTTTCGCTAACGCCTTACAAACAACTTATTGTAGACGAACTTGAACATCGCTTTCACGCGCATGTCACTGTGGATTCTTTTCGTTTTTCTCTTTTACCAGCTCCTCATTTTAATATTGAAAACCTTAGTATCCATCCAAGAGATGAAAAGTTTTCACAACATCCCCTCATGGTTATTAAAAACATTACGGGAAATCCTTCGTTTTCAGATTTAGTTTTTCACCAAAAAGTGAGCACCAATTTCGAGCTTCATTCACTTACACTTTTTCTCTCTCAAGATGATCAAGGAGCCACAAACCTTGATTCATTTTTTTTCACGAATGAAAATGAATCAAAAACAAATTTAAGTTTTGAAATCAAATCGCTTCACGTCGAAAAAGGAAGTATTCATTTTTTAAACAATGGCAACACAAGTTACTCCATAAAAAACTTTTCTCTGGAATCATTGAATGCAACAGAGTTTTTTTCTCGTGGCAGCGGCGTTAAAATTAAAGCTGGGCTTAACAATGCAAGCCAGCAAAACCTGGGCCTCGTTGGACTTTTGAGTTTTGACCAAAAAACAAACAGCATTTTGCTTTCTCGTGGACAAATGCAATTTTTGAATACACGTCTCGCCTTCAACGGCATGTTAGAGTGGGGGAAAACTCCAAATCATTTTCAGTTTCACATTGCTTCTTCGCAGTTTAATCAGCAAACCCTTGAAAACATTTCTCCTTCGTTGGCTCAACTTTTTCCCCAAGCACTGCAGTGGAACGGAAACGCAAGCATCGATGTAACGCTTGAAGGAACGCGCGATGACTACACGGTTGCATTTGCAAGCAATGCCACAGAATCGCAAGTGTATTTTCTTCCCTACTTCTCTAAAGATGCTGGCGTCCCGCTCAGCATCGATTTACAGCTTCACCTTCTTCCAGGAAAAATGAACATCACCGAAAGTTCAATTCACTTGCAGCAAAACGCGTTTAGTTTTTCTGAAAAAAATGGAACTGAAGAAAATTCTGCACGCACTTTTCATTTGCATGGTGAAGACATCGACTTCGAACCACTCAAACCGTATTTTCCCTTTCTTGCAATTGTTGATGATGCAAAACAGCTCACCTTTGATTTCACTTTTAATCCAAACGCAGAACCACTCTACAACGGAACGGTGAGTGCTCACACTTTTTCTCTTTTAGAGACGCAAATGGAAAAGGTGCACTTTTCTTTTTTTGAAGAAGCAGGTGGAATTCAGTTCACCGGTATTGAGGCTGGTTTTGCGGGTGGAAACTTTTCTGGAACTGGAACTCAGTCACACACTTTTCCACATGCATATCAGTTTCAGTTTATTGGAAAAAATGTTGAGGCTTCTCGTTTAAAAACGGCTCCACTTTTTTTTGTAGGATCAAGTGACGTGGTTGCAAATCTTTCCACTTCAGGCGCAACAAAAGATGAACTGCTCAAACATTTTCACTGCGATGCCACACTTCTGTTGGCGGAAGGAAAAAGTGAAGGCCTCGCTCTTCCTCAAGCGCTTCTGCGAGAACAAACACTTGAAAATTTAGGGATCACCGAAAAAAATTCATTACTCGCTCAGGATACAGAAAATACTTCGGTGAAAAACCTGAAAGCTGAAATCAGCACATCTTCAACATCAACTTCTTTTGATGCACTCCAATTTGAAAATGATTTTGGAAACGTTTTGCTCCAGGCTAAACTTTCCGAAGAAAAGATTTTTTCTGGCAATGGCGTTTTCACCCTTTCTCCAAAATGGAAAAACAAATACACCCAAGCCTCGCAAGCAAAAGAAACCCTTCAGTCGCTGGCTCAGCTTAAAATTCCATTTCAGATTTCTGGAGATGAAAGCGCGCTCACTTTGTCTGCCGATCAAAACTTGCTGGCGTCGCTGCTTAAAGGGGAAAAAGGTATTTACGACCTCAACATTGTGAAGGAAAAACTGAAAGCGCCTCCGCCAACTCTAAGCCTTCCCACAGAAGAAAAGAAAAGTCTGCCGGAACAAACTGCGGATAAAGCAAAGGCAGCTCCAAAATCGCAGCTTTCTCTCGGTGAAAAGAAGAAATCTCTCCCCCCACAAAAAGCGAAGGCCACCACAAAAAAACAAAATGATTCTTCCCAAAAATTAAATGACGACGACCTCTTTGATATTTTTCAAGTGATCATCGGAAAATAATTTTCCCTTCCAAAAGCTTTCTTCAGGCTATTTTTAGCTTTACGTCAAAAAACAAACATCACTCCCTGCTTGAGATGGTGAAAAAATTCATCATGCCTATTTGATTTTTCATTTTTTCGTGGTATCATTGACCGGTTATGTCAAAAAACCGTTTTCAGCTTTTGTTTTTTTTCAAACTTCGCTTTGCCTCCTTTCATGAACAAAGGCTTTTTTCCTTCTTTCTTTTGCCTTTTTTGCTTCTTTCACTTTTTCTTCTTTATACACCTCAACTTTCGTTTCAGGCAAAAGCCAGCATAGCTCCAGAAAATTCCCCGGAGAAAAATATCCTCATTCAGAATGCTGAGCATGGGCTTGCTCCCACCAAAAAACCGTATCGTGAAATTATTGTCAACACAGCCGCCACAAAACTGACGCTCTACGAAGACGGATTGCCGGTGAAAACCTTCCCCATTGCGATTGGGCAGAAAAAATACCAAACACCCGAATTTGATGCCGAAATTTCTCGTATCGAGTGGAACCCCAGCTGGTATCCGCCGAAAGACGCCGAGTGGGCCAAAGATGAAGTCGTCACTCCTCCTGGGCCAAAAAATCCGCTGGGCCCAGCAAAAATTCCGCTCAAATATGGCATCCTCTTTCATGGCACTCCCAATAGCCGCAGCATTGGCAGCGCTGCTTCACACGGATGCATGCGCATGCATAATAGAGATGTGAAAGAATTGGCGTGGTATCTTCAGGAAAATTACTCGAAAAAAAATAACCCCAGCTACAGAAAATTGTATGAGAAAAAAAATGACAAGACCTACGTGGTGAACTTGGAAGAAAAAATTCCGGTGAAGGTTCGCTACGAACCCATTGTGGTGGAGGGAAGCAAGCTTCACTTTTACCCCGACTACTATCACTTCACGCGAGGAAAACGAAAAGCGTTTATTCTTTCTGCGCTTTACAATGCTGGCATTGAGCTAAAAAGTTTGAGCGATAAAAACATCGAAACGTTATCGGAAAATAATAAAATCAACAAAATCGAAATCAACACTCTTCTTCGTGAAAACGAACGTGAAGATTCCCCAAAAACTTGTGGGTAAAAAGCAAACCCTTTTGCCTCATTTTTAGGCATCTCACCAAAAAGTGCCAGGCACTTTTTGGTAAAACTTTAAAATTTAATTTTTACTTCGCCTGATTTAATTTTTGTTTGGCATGCTAATCGACATGGTTTTTCGCAGCCCATCAACTTTTCTTTTTCGTTTGGCTCTTCAAGATTTTCATATCCTTCAAGCACTTCTACTTCACACGTTGCGCACAAACCAGATTCACAGCCAAACGGCACGCCCAACTCTCGTGCGGTTTCGCGGATTTCGGCTCCATCGGGAAGCTCTAAACTTTTCTCTTCGGTTTTTAATTTCGCCATCTTCTTCATCCTTCTTTAAAGGTTAAGTGATTCAATTATTTTTTCTGAAAGCGTTGCAAATGGATTCACTCCATCCCGCAACGCATATGGTTTTCCGGCTTCAGCGCCTTCCATAATTTCTGACATGAGTGCAAGCTCGCCAAAAAAAGGAATATTAAATTCTTCTGCCAAACGCCTTCCACCTTCTTTACCAAACGGATAATATTTGCTTCCATGCTCGCATTCAAAGTAAGCCAAATTTTCCACAACTCCAATGAGTGGAATATTTACTTTGCGAAACATGTCGACACATTTTCGAACATCATTCACAGCGATTGATTGCGGTGTTGTGACCAACAGCACACCATCAACCTGCAAGGTTTGGATCATCGTGAGATGCACATCGCCCGTTCCTGGAGGAAGATCAAGCACCAGCACATCAAGCTCACCCCAATTTACATCCGACATCAGTTGCTGCAAAAGCTGATGCACCATAGGTCCGCGCCAAATCATCGCCTGTTCTGCAGGAACTAAATTGCCCACCGAAATAGTTTTTATCCCAAACTGAACAACGGGATTCATTTTATCATTTTCTCCCACGGTTAAACCAACACCTGCCAACCCCATCATGTGCGTTACCGATGGACCGTAAATATCGGCGTCCAGCAAACCCACTTTTTTCCCTTGTTTGCCAAGAGCCACGGCAAGATTTACTGCGAGCGAAGATTTTCCAACGCCGCCCTTTCCACTTGCAACCGCCAGCACTTTTTTTGCGCTGGGAATAAGATTTCGTTTTTGAACTGAACCGCGAATTGAAATGGGTTCTGAAACGCCTGAAGCTGATATCATTATTTTCTCCTTGGATTACTGTGCACATCTCGGCAAAACAGCTTGTGGCAACGAAATGCTGTCTTCTCGAAACTCTCGCATCAAATCAAGAGCATACTTCACTTCTTCCACATGCCCTTTCGTTTTTACATTTCGCCAAATTCTCCGCACAAAACCTTTGTGGTCGATGAGAAACGTTGCGCGCTCTCGTTCAAGCCCCAAAGCCTTTCGCCACCAACTTTCGTGAAACACTCCGTAGCTTTTTGCAATCTTGCCGTCTTCATCAAAAAGCAAAGGAAATGAAAACTGAAATTTGTTTGAAAAATTCCGATGTGAGTTCAAATCGCCCTTACCAATTCCAAGCACTTCAACTGACTTTGCTTGAAGCGATGCATAAGCATCTTGAAACTGACACAGTTCTTTTGTGCACACTGGCGTGTTATCCTTTGGATAGAAGAGCACAATCACTTCTTTTCCCAAAAAGTCAGCAAGCTGTAACTGAGGCCCCAAGCTGCTTTCAGCGGAGAAGGCTGGAGCTCTCATTCCAATAATCAGTCCATTTTGATCCGATTTCATAGGCTCACCAATAGTCAATTTGTCAAAAGAGGCAAGCACTATATGTGGCTTGACAGGAGCGGATTTCCTTGACCATGAGAACGTCATGCAAAAGGCGAAGCTTCGAGAAGAGGCAAAACAATTCGGTTTTGATTTATTGTGCGTCGCACCAGCCAAACAATTTAAAGAACACCTCACCCTTAAAAGCTGGATTGACAAGGGTTTCCACGGAAGCATGACGTGGCTGGAAAAAAATGTGGAGAAACGCCTCGACCCCCTCAAGGTAATGCCGGAAGCAAAATCCGTAATCGTGTGCGCTACAAATTACAATACCGCAAAACCTTACTCCACTGAACACTCGCCACTTGCAAACGAAGACAGGGTATGGATTTCCCGTTATGCGTGGGGAGACGATTATCATGAAGTCTTAAAAAAACGCTTTCTCGCTTTCTGCGAACAGCTTCACCAACAATTTCCTGATGACATTTTTCGCGCCTATACCGACACCGGACCGCTCACAGAGCGAGTGTTTGCGCAGCATTCCGGCTTGGGTTGGGTTGGAAAAAACACATGCATCATTCATCCAAAGCTTGGCTCATTTTTATTTCTCACTGCTATCATTACTTCACTTGAACTTGAACCTGATGAAGTGATGAGTGATCACTGCGGAAAATGCACGCGTTGCATTGACGCGTGTCCAACACAAGCTCTCAAACCATATGAGTTGGATGCCAGAAAATGCATTTCGTATCTGACGATAGAACACAAAGATAAAATTGATGCAGAACTAGAAGAAAAAATGGGAAAGCATCTTTTTGGCTGCGATATTTGCCAAGATGTGTGTCCGTGGAATCAAAAATCACAACGAACCGAAGATGTACACTTTCAAGCGCGTGAACATTTTTTCGCGCCAACGCTAAAAGAATTTAAACACCTTGTGGAAACTCAGTATCCACAAGCCTTTAAAAACTCCCCACTCAAACGCGCAAAAAAAGAGGGTTTGCTGAAGAGCCTGGCAAGAATTGAAAAGTTGAAAAAAGAAAAATAATTAGTCTGCAATCGGAAAATCTTTTTCCGCCCATTCAATTATCCCGCCACCAAGTGAATACAAATGCTGATACCCTTTTTGCTTTAAAATATTTGCAGCTTTTAGTGAACGAACTCCAGAGCGGCAATAGCAAACCACTTGCCATGACTTGTCTCATAAAATGCTTTCGGCTTTTTCTTCAAGCTGGTCCAAGGGAACATGAAGCGCACCTGGAATATGTCCTCCATCCCACTCTTGCTGTGTGCGCACATCCAGCAAAATACACGGCGCAGTTCTGCTGCAGCTTCATCGCTTTTTTGATTTAAATCTTCAGCCGAAATTTCCACAATATCAGGAAAATCGCGTTGAGCTTTTTTGTGCAAAAGTTTCCAAATAAATTCCATGAGTGCTCCTTTATTTTTTTCGCGCCACAATTATTCCGTCACGAAGGGGAAGAAGAGTTACATCAAAATCTGAATGATCATAAATCATTTGGTTATGTTTTTTGATGGCTTCATTCCAACCAGGATGTTTGTTTTCAATTACCTTTTCAGCAACAACATTTCCATGCCACAGCGCATTGTCGGCAATGTAAAGCCCACCGCGGGAAAGCCGCTTGCAAGTCATTGCAAAAATTTCGGGATAGGAACCTTTGTCGGCATCGTTGTAGATGATATCAAACGTGTCATTGCTTTGAGAAAAAATATCTTGCGCTTTTCCAATATGATACTCGATGCGATTCCAAAGATGTGCTTCGGTTAAAAATGTTTCCGCTTGCGCCTTGTTCTTTTCGTCGGTGTCGGTGCACACTACTTTTCCGTTTTCACCAACAGCTTCTGCAAACCAATAGGCTGAATATCCAAAGCCAGACCCAAATTCAAACACACGCTTGGCATTCATAAGACGAGCAAGAAGCAAAAGCAGTTTTCCACACGAAGGACCAACAATGGGAAACTGACGCTCCGCTGCCAAACGTTCCATCGCTCGCAAAACCTCAGTGTGATTGTTCACAGAAAAAGTGTGAAGATACTTTTCGATATCGGGATTAAGAATGGAAAACATAGTGAAGTGTTTTGTTCCTACATAGTTTCGGTTTCAACCGCCACATCCATTCCCACGACATCGCCTTCTTTTGTGGTCTGACGAAGTTCAACTGAAGTTGGCGAAAGTTCCACAATGCGCTGAAGAACATCTTGAATTTGCGATTGCGGCGTAGAGGTTCCAGCGCCAAGGCCCAAGTGTTCTACGTTTTCGAACCATTCAGCTTTTATTAAATCTGGCGAATCAATGTGATACGTTTTTTCTGGTAAATATTGCTGAGAAATTTTTGCGAGGTTTGTAGTGTTTGAAGAATCATAACCACCAACGATCAACATGGCATCCACCCACTGTGCAAGCGATTCCACTGCGCCTTGCTGGTTTTTTACGGGCTTGCATCTGGTATCAACTGCTTTGAGGTTTGGATATTTGGTACGGCGAAGATATTCCACGAGAGAATCAAATTTTTCTTTCGTAATTGTGGTTTGGCAAATCACCACTACATTTTGCAAGTCATTGGGAAGTGCATCAATTTGGGCTTCGGTATAAACGGCATGCAACGGTTTTGAAGCGTAAGTTCTGCTGGCGATAATTTCGGCATGCTCGGGATTTCCAATAATGACAATGTCTGCGCCTTGATGATCAAAGGTTTCAATTTTTTTGTACACCCATTTCAGCAACACAGGACAGGTGGCATCATGGTAAGTAATCCCATGTTTTGTTAATTCTTCTTTTAGTTCTTTGGGATAACCATGCGCGGTGATCACCACATCGGTGAGCCCTTCTTCTTTAAGGCCTGCAATATCAGAGTAGCGGTCGTAAATGGGAATACCTTCTCTGGCAAGATCGCCCACAATTTTGGGATTATGCACAAGCGGCCCCAAAATAGGCTTTCGTTTTTCTTCGGCTACATTGATGGCAGCTTGAACTCCAAAACACGTTCCTGCTGCATGTGCGATAATCACTTCCATAATTTTCCTCACTTCAGATAATAAGTCCGTCACTTCTAGGCTGATTCTTCCTCGATAATCCAGCTTTTTTTTCATTCCTTTCCCCAAAAAAGAAGAGCCCGATTTTCTTCGCGGAAAATCGGGCTCTTAGAGAAAGAAAATGTTGAAAATTCAAACGCTTAGCAACCGCAAGCGGCTTTCCAGTTTTGATCTACTTGCTTCCAGTTCACCACATTCCACCAAGCCTTCACATAATCTGGTCTGCGGTTTTGGTAGTTGAGGTAATAGGCATGCTCCCAGACATCAAGCCCAAGAAGCGGAATACCTTTATGAGGTGCTGCTCCTTCCATAAGCGTATTGTCCTGATTTGCGGTAGAGCACACAAACAATTTTTTCTGATTTTTGCACCAAGAAAGCCACGCCCAGCCAGATCCAAAACGAGTTGCTGCTGCCTTTGAAAACTGCTCTTGAAACGATTCGAAAGAACCGAATTCTTTTTTGATGGCATCAAGCAAGTCGCCAGTTGGCTCTCCACCTGCGTTTGGCGCCATCACTTGCCAAAAGAGACTGTGGTTATAGTGGCCACCACCATTGTTGCGAACAGCTGTTCGTTGCGCTTCTGGCACTTTGTCTAAATTAAGGCAAAGCGCCTGGATATCCATATCAGCAACTGCTCCACCAGCTTGCTCAAGTGCTGCATTGAGATTGGTAACATACGCGTTGTGGTGCTTGCCATGGTGAATTTCCATCGTCTTGGCATCCACATGCGGTTCCAAAGCCGAAAACTCATACGGTAGTTGAGGTAATGTGTGCATAACGTCCTCCTATGGTAAAAGGTGTGAGCAAGAGATTGCTTACGGACGAGTAAATGTGCCGCTTGAAGAAAAAAGTCAATGCCTAGTCTATGGAATATTTTCAACAGAAAGTACTACCATCGGCGAACAGGGCCGGTATCAACATGCACAAAACGGTTTCGGCCGTAGTAGCCAACGCCACCACTTTGCAGCGAAATGACATAATTGCGAAGGGTAAGAGATGGAACTTCGGCAAGCTTGATATCCATTGCCCTTCCCTTCATGTGAAAGCTTTTGGAAGCCACGCGTCTTGAATGCTTGCGAAGGCGCGCGTTGTACTCTGGGCTGCGATATCCCGAAATAACACTTACCTTGTCTGCCTCGAAATGATCTTGGACGTGATCGATAAGCTCGATCAGCTTCAAGGAAATGGGAAACTCTTCATCATTATAGTGACATTTGAGCAAAGCATTAATCTCGCGCAAGGCTTCTTGATTGTAAAACCCTTGGATATCCCGATATAGCAGTTCTTTTACTTCGCCGGTATTCACAATGTTGAAGGTAATATGGCCATCGCCAGTGTACTTAAATACAGACGTATGTTCTACGCTGGTGGAACCCGAGCCGTACGGAAAGCAAACAAGAACAAAGAAGAAAAGGCTCGCCAAAAGAATTTGAAATGTTTTATACGTTTTTTTCATATGAATAGTATCGGTTGTTCTTCGAAAAGGTTGCGCTTCCCTAGTGGACTTTGGGCAAAAAAGCAAGCCTTTGCTAGCTATCTAGCTGGAATTGTGTTGCTTTTTCCACTTTTGCTTTGGGCAGATTTTCCCCTTCCGCACGACGGGAAGCTAAAGCTTTACAGCTATCACCACGACGAATTTCTTTCGGTTGAATATGAGAAAGAAGGAAAACTTCAAGAGCAGGCGTTGAAGCAAATTGAAAAAATCTTCCGCTCTCACGAAGACAACACGCAGCATGCCATCGATCCAAATCTCATTCGGCTGCTGGATCATATCCAAGATCACTTTGCGGCCGATACGGTCGAAATCATTTCGGGCTTTCGTAGCCTTGCCTACAATGCCCAGCTCAAAACAAATGGGCACAACGTAGCTTCGGAAAGCTATCACACCAAAGGTTTTGCAGCCGATATTCACTTGGATGAAATCAGCGAACGTGATCTGTGGGAATACGTCAAGAGCTTGCACCTTGGTGGCGCTGGCTATTATCCCCGCTTTGATTTTGTGCACGTTGATGTAGGCCCCAGAAGAATTTGGCAAGAGGCCGACAGCACAACGCGCCAGCTCATTGGAACTGAAAACAACAAAAATGTAACCTGGTCAGCCACCACAAATAAAAACATCTATAAACAAAACGATTCGCTAGAACTCACGCTTACGAACCAAGCTTATCACGCACAAAAGCTAAGTCGAAATATTTGGCTTGAAGGATTTCGCGAAGGCAAATGGCAAACACGCGTTCGTATTTTGAAGTCGCCGGGAAAACGAGTGGCAGCAGGTGCCAGCAAAGAGCTCACCCTTTCTCTTTCTTCCGCAAAACCTGGAAAATACCGCCTTGTAGTTTTTGCAGATCGCAAGTTCAAAGCGCTCACCTGTTTTATCGAATGAGTTTTACCTGAAAAAAGATTGAGCTCTGCTCTTCTTTCCGTTACCATAAAAGATTGTGTTCATTTCACTGTTCTCAAGAAAGGATAACTTATGAAAATGCGTCTTTTTGCTTCTGCACTTCTGTGCACTCTGCTTGTTTCTTGTTCCGGTGATGGTGGTGGCTCAGGAGAGAGTCCCCTTGGCAATCTTGGTGCTGAACCCACAAAAGAGCTCAGCGATACCACTAAAGACATTGTGGGTGATTTTCTTGACTTCATGTTTGAAGGGGAAGTGTTAGCCGTTCCAGACAGCAGACCAGTTGCGTCACCAGTAAGGAGTATGCCTTCAGATTCTTCTTCAAGTGTGAACGACTCCGCCGAAGTGAGCGTTAATAGCAGCGTAAAAAATACCGCCGTTTCCTCTGATGCCACAGAACAAAAAATTCTTTCTTGGATTGAAACTCTCAGTGAAAACGATGAAGCAAACAGCAGCTCAAAAACCATCACACGAACCGGAACTGAAAACGGAAGTGGAAGAACAACCTGGACAAATCATGAATCAGAATTTTATCCAGGCACTACCATTGATGGTTTTATTCAAGTAAACAAAAACTCTTCAAACTACTCCGCAAACGCAGAAGTAAAACGAACGTTTCATGATCTTGCAAGACGGTACTATGGAAAAAGTATTAACTTCAATGGAACGGTGACCAGAACTTTAAATGGAACTATCACTCTAATACCTCCACCACCAGAACAAACTGAAGTTATCGCGCTTGATTTCACGGAAAAAGTGAAATCGATGAACATCACCCTTTCTGGTGATGTAAGTGGAACCCTTAACTCAAACATTCAAGTGCGTGTAAAGGGTTCGTTTGGTGACGTTTCCACTGATCCCTTTTTTGAATGCAGTGGAAAATTTGTGTACACCAATGGTGACGATGTAGAAGTGTGTAACATAAATTCAAACTGCTTCGGCTGTTTGTAGCAGAAATGCTATTTTTCTTGAAAAGCTCCTCCCTAAAAAGAGGAGCTTTTTTTTGTTTTATTTTTCTACGGTACAAAAACGTTTCATCGCTTGAACAAACTGCCTTTTTGTAATTTCGGCGTGCGAATCGATGGCACCTTTCACCAAATCTTCTGCGCTTCCGCCCATGTTTATCCAGTGGTCGGCCTTGGCTAAACCAAGTCCGCCGTAGCTTTGCCACAAGACCTCACGCATGTTTAAACTTCCATCTTGAAGTACGCTGGCAATCCTTCCTTCAACTCGCAACTTTTCTGCAGTTTCTTGTGAACTCACCGAGGCCACAAACTGATACAACACTTCTCCCCAATCTTGACGATATGCTTTCTGACCCTGAACCAACGTACATAACTGTGACATGTTTCCTCCTCTTGAAAGTGTGCACAAGAGAAGAGCAAACTCAGTGCCAAAAAATGAAAACGCCAGTAAATGCTTATTTCATCAGCGTTTACGGTGATCGCCTCAAAAGTGTAGCCTTGAGATGCTGATTTATCTTCGACGTTTTTATCCATATCAATGCAGAAAATAAAGTTGTCTCACTGCATTATTTTCTTGAATCTCGTAGCAGCTTTGTGAAAGGGTGATCCCACAACCATTTCTCATGAAGGATACTCCAACTATGTTAAAACGCATTTTTTCACTTTTGTTTCTTTCCGTTTTTCTGTTCTCGTTTTTTACTGCGTGCAGCAAAAAGAAGAGTGTTAGCTCATCAGGTTCAGATCAAACTTTTGTTTTTAACAATAGAACTGAACCAGAATATTTAGATCCAGGCTTAGCTGCTGATACGCAGTCTTCTAATGTTATTGTCAATTTGTTTGAAGGTCTAACGCGCTATCATCCCAAAGATCTTTCTGTTCTGCCTGGTGTGGCGCACTCGTGGAAAATAAGCACTGATGGAAAAACCTATACATTTTTCCTTCGCCAAGACGCAAAATGGTCTGATGGCTCTGCAGTTACCGCAGAAGATTTTGTATATTCTTGGAGAAGGGTTGTAAATCCTAGCACGGCTTCAAACTATGCTAGTCTTTTGTATTCAATAAAGAATGCACGGGAGATTAATTCTGGAAAAGAAAAACCGGAAACGCTTGGAGTGAAAGCCTTAGATCCGTACACCCTCGAAGTGCAGCTTGAAAATCCTACACCTTACTTTTTACACCTCACGCAATTTTATACGTATGCGCCTGTGCAAAAAAAGACACTCGATGCCTTTGGCGACGATTGGACAAGGCAAGAACACATCGTCAGCAATGGGCCCTTCATCTTAACCGAGTGGATTCCACAAAAGCATATTGTGATGGAACCAAATCCTCACTATTGGGGAAGAGACGAAGTAAAGCTCAAGAAAATTTACTTCCTTGCCATTGAAGACCTCGAAACTTCACTTAAAAAATATTTAGCCGGCGAAATTCATTTCCTAGATGAACTTCCTCCCATCAAACTTGATGCCCTTCGCAATCGCGCGGATTTTGTTGATGGTCCGTGGCTTGGCACTTACTATATCGAAGTAAATACAACGCGACCCATCCTCAACCAAAAACTTGTCCGACAAGCATTGGCGCACGCCATTGATCGCAAGCAGCTTGTAGCAGTTTTGAAAAAGGGAATTCCAAGTTCGACTATGACTCCGGAAAATGTAAATAACTATATTCCACCTTCGGGTCATGAGTTTAATATCGAAAAAGCGAAACAACTTTTGGCTGAAGCTGGCTATCCAGAAGGAAAAGGATTTCCAAAATTTGTTATCAGTTACAACACCCACCAAACACATCAGATTGCAATGGAAGTGGTACAAAACATGTTGAACAAAAATCTTGGAATAAATGTTGAAGTCCAAAATCTGGAATTCAAAGTGTTGTTAAAGCAGCGTGCAGCTCTTGCCCACGACCTTGCGCGCGCAGGTTGGATTGGTGATTTTTTAGATCCTTACACTTTCCTCGAACTCTACACCACTACAAGTGGAAATAACCACAGTGGATGGAGTAACAAAGAATATGATGATCTCATCCAGCTTTCAAACACCATTTTAGATCCTCAAAAAAGAAATGAAGTGTTGCAAAAAGCTGAGCGCATTCTTTTGGACGAATCTCCTATCGTTCCTCTTTACACGTACACAGAGCCATCGCTCATCAGTCCAAAAGTGACTGGTATTTATCACAACCTTCAAAATATTGTTCCACTCAGAAATGTTTCGATGGGGGAAAACAAATAGGACGAAGTCCTCTTCTTGAGACAAGGACTTAGGGGGATGCTCACACGTTGAGCATCAGAAAGCTTCTTCACAGAAATGTGAAGGAGCTTTTCTTTTTTGAATGTAAAGATCATTGACAGTAGAAATAATTCGCTTAAAGATATTTTTTAAAAAAAGGCCGTTCATGTTACATTACATCCTCAAACGTTTTTCTGGAGCACTGCTTGTCGTTTTTATCATTACGACTTTTTCTTTTTTTATGATTCGCATTGCGCCTGGCGGACCGTTTGATAAAGAAAAGGACATCCCCGCAGAAATCAAAAAAAATATCGAAAAAAAATACCACCTCGACGAACCACTCTACAAACAATATTGGCGCTACATAAGCGGTGTTCTTTTTCGTTTTGATCTTGGACCTTCCTACAAATATCCAAATCGTGATGTAAACGAATTCATCGCCTTGGGATTTCCCGTGAGCATGCAGCTTGCTTTTTTTTCTATGGTCTATGCTTTGCTCGTCGGCATTGGCGCTGGCTTGTTTGCAGCACTGCGGCAAAACACGCGCTGGGATTACGCGGCCATGGGCTTTGCGATGATCGGCGTCTCCATCCCCAACTTTGTCATGGGCCCACTCTTCCAACTTTTCTTCGGCGTAAAATTAGGATGGCTACCCATCGGCGGCTGGGAAGGCCCGCTACACTATATTTTGCCGTCCATCACCCTTGGCTCTATCTATGCTGCTTCTATTGCGCGCCTTACTCGCGGCGGAATTTTAGAAATTGTTCGTCAAGACTTCATCCGAACCGCGAGAGCAAAAGGCCTTAAGGAGCGTGTCATTATTTTTCGCCATATGCTGAAGGGTGGCTTGCTTCCCGTTGTTTCGTACATTGGGCCCGCAGCCGCGTTCATGATAGGCGGCTCTATTGTGATTGAAAAAATTTTCGACATTCCAGGTTTGGGAAGACACTTTGTGCAAAGCGCACTCAATCGTGATTACACCCTCACCTTGGGGCTGACTATTTTTCTTTCTTTTTTAATTCTCTTTTTTAACTTGGCCGTAGATCTTTTCTACACTTGGCTTGATCCTCGAGTGAGTTATGACGAATAAAGAAGCGCTTGTGGAAGAAAAATATGCCGAAGCTGGCACAAGCCTGTGGCAAGATGCTTGGAAGCGTTTGCTCAAAAACCGCATGGCGGTTGCAAGTGGCGCTTTTATTCTGCTAACAGCTGCGCTCTCTTTGCTGAGCCCTCTCATTTCTCCCTACGAAGTAGACACTGTCAATTATAGCGCCATCGGACAAGGCCCTAGCTTTGCTCATTTTTTTGGCACCGATGTTTTAGGCCGCGACCTTTTTTCTCGCTGTCTTTTTGGACTTCGCATTTCCCTTGCCATTGGCGTCACATCAACGCTTGTCACGTTTGTCATTGGTGTTGTTTGGGGTGCTGTTTCTGGTTACTTCGGTGGAAAAATCGATTCGCTCATGATGCGCATTGTTGATATTCTTTATGCGCTTCCTTACATGTTTTTTGTCATCGTGCTCATGACCGTTTTTGGCAGAAATATTTTGTTGCTCTTTGCTGCCATCGGCGCTGTATCATGGCTCACCATGGCGCGTATTGTTCGTGGCCAAGTTATGTCCATTCGCAAAAAAGAATTCATCGAAGCCGCTGTTTCCTGTGGAGTTGGACATCGCGCCATTATTTTCAGACATCTTATTCCAAATGCGTTGGGCCCTATTATTGTTTACGTTACGCTCATGGTTCCCCGGCTCATTTTGGTGGAAGCTTTTTTAAGCTTCTTGGGTTTGGGCGTGCAAGCTCCGCTGGCTTCACTGGGTTCGCTTACTTCAGACGGAGCTCAGGGAATGGAGTTGTACCCGTGGCTCATTTTGTTCCCCGGCGGAATTTTGGCTGTTTTGCTTTTTGCGCTCAACTATTTAGGTGATGGACTTCGAGATGCACTCGATCCGAAAATGAAACTCTGATGACTTTGCTCAAAGTAGAAAACTTGCACGTTTCATTTCATACTCCGGATGGCACTTTCCGCGCAGTGAATGGCGTGAGCTTTACGCTGCAGCAAGGTGCTACACTTGGCATTGTGGGCGAGAGCGGAAGTGGAAAAAGCATCACGAGCCTCTCGCTGATGCAGCTGGTACCTTGTCCTCCGGGAAGTATTGATGCTGGAACTGCGCTTTACAACGGCATCGATTTGCTTTCGCTGCCCGAAGAAAAAATAGCAAAGCTTCGCGGGAATGACATCGCAATGATTTTTCAAGATCCGATGACATCGCTCAATCCCTTTCTGAAAATTTCTCGGCAGCTCACCGAAACCTTGGAAGCTCATCAAGACATTTCATCATCTGAAGCCTTGCAGCGTTCTATTGACATGTTGGAACTCGTTGGCATTCCCGAAGCACGCAAACGTATTCACGATTATCCGCATCAGTTTTCGGGCGGGATGCGCCAGCGGGTGATGATTGCGATGTCACTTTTGTGCAAGCCGAAGCTGCTTATTGCTGACGAGCCAACCACAGCTCTTGATGTCACCATTCAGGCGCAAATTTTGGAACTCATTCAAAAGCTGCGCGAAGAATTGGGCACCACGGTTATCCTCATCACGCATGATCTTGGCGTTGTTGCTGGAACCTGTGATCACGTTGCGGTGATGTATGCCGGAAAAATTGTGGAGTACGGAAAAACGGAAGATATTTTTGCGCACCCCAGACATCCTTACACCAAAGGACTCTTGGCTTCCCTTCCAAGGCTTGATGCCGAAAAAGAGCAGCTTACTTCCATTCCTGGCCAACCGCCCGATATGAGCAAACCTCTTCAAGGCTGCCCGTTTGCGCCTCGTTGTCAGTATGCTCTCGAAAAATGTTGCAAACTGTTTCCAGACACCTTCTCTTTTGAAGAAGAACATTACTCGCTTTGCTGGAAGGCAAACGAACTGTAGTGATGAGTGAACAAAACATGAAACCATTGGTAGAAGTTAAAAATTTAAAAATATACTTTCCCATTGAGAAAGGCCTTATCCTCAAGAAAAAAGTTGGCGCCATAAAAGCTGTGGATGGGATTTCGTTTTCCATTATGCCGGGCGAAACCCTTGGGCTTGTGGGAGAAAGCGGCTGCGGAAAATCAACCACCGGCCGAGCCTTGATACAGCTGATAAAGCCAACCGATGGTGAAATTCTTTTCGAAGGAAAAAATTTAACCTCCCTCTCAAATGAAGAACTGAGGAAAAAGCGCCAAGATTTTCAAATGATTTTTCAAGATCCCTACGGCAGTCTTAATCCCAGAATGACCGTTGGCGACATTATTGCCGAGCCGCTCAAAACCTACAATATTGCAAAGGGAAAGCCGTTGGAGCGCATGGTGCAAGATCTTTTGTACGAGGTAGGCTTAAATCCGCGTTTCATTCGCCGTTATCCCCACGAATTTTCCGGTGGGCAGCGTCAACGTATTGGCATCGCGCGCGCTCTTGCCCTGAAGCCAAAGTTCATTGTCTGCGATGAACCCATTTCTGCTTTAGATGTTTCAATTCAAGCGCAAATTTTAAACTTGCTGGACGAACTCAAAAAGCGCCATCATCTTACCTTGCTTTTCATTGCACACGATCTCGCGGCCGTTCGTCATATTTCTGATCGCGTTGCCGTAATGTACTTGGGAAAAATTGTGGAAATTGCACCAAAGAAAATGCTGTTTGAAAATCCTTCTCATCCTTATACTCAAGCCCTCATGAGCGCTGTTCCCATTCCTGATCCTCTGATTCAGAAAAAGCGTCAAAGAATTGTGCTTGTAGGTGATGTTCCAAGCCCCATCAACACGCCATGCGGATGTCGTTTTCACAGCAGATGCCCAAAAGTTATGACAGAGTGCCGCAGCATTCAACCCAAGCTCAAAGAATACGAAGCTGACCAATATGTTTCTTGTCACTATGATGGAACAATAAATATTACCATTAGAAAATCCCTTGATTTTTGAAAGCCTTACCGCTAAATCACAGCAAACTTTTTTCATCCTTTTCCTTTCATCATCACAAAAGTGAGGACACATGACAGCTCTTGTAAGTGCACTGGGAACGAAATTCAAACATCCAAAGGGGCTTTATATCCTCTTTTTCACAGAAATGTGGGAACGATTTAGCTATTACGGAATGCGAGCTATTTTGGTGCTGTATCTTGTTGCCGAAACCAAAAACGGGCCAATGGGTGGTCTTGGTTGGTCAAAAGGAGATGCCTTAGCACTTTATGGTTGGTACACCATGCTTGTGTATGTTGCGTCAATTCCTGGAGGATGGCTTGCCGATCGCGTCTTTGGTGCAAGAAAAGCCGTGATGTTCGGAGGTCTTCTTCTTTGTATTGGCCATTTTTTGCTGGCATTCCACGGGCTTTTTCTTTTTTACACTTCCTTAGGCTTTATCATCGCCGGAGTTGGTCTTTTAAAACCAAATATTTCAACCCTCGTCGGAACCCTCTACGCACCCGGCGATCCTATGCGCGATAAAGGCTTCACCACTTTTTACATCGGCATCAATGTTGGGGCCTTCCTTTCTTCTTTCGTGGTAGGTACCGTAGGGGAACTTATAGGCTGGCATTACGGTTTTGCACTGGCTGGCGTTGGAATGCTGCTTGGGCAAGCCGTCTTTGTTTGGGGGCAAAAATATATTATCTCTGTTGATCATGAGAGTGGTATCAATCAAAAGCTTACAGATGCACAAAAAAACATACCTCTCACACGCATTGAAAAAGACAGAATGGGCGTTATGTTTCTCTCGTTCCTTATCGTCGTTGTTTTCTGGGGGGCCTTTGAGCAAGCTGGCGGTCTTATGAACCTCTACACCTTGGAAAAAACGAATCGTTTTCTTTTAGGTTGGGAAATTCCTGCAAGCTGGTTTCAGTCATTAAATCCGTTCTTCATCATGATTTTTGGAACTATGGCAGCTCAATTTTGGTACGTCCGTGCAAAACTTAAAAAGGAATCTTCATCGCTCTATAAAATGGCACTTGGCACCATGATCATGGGTTTTGGATTTGTCTTCATGGTTTTTGCAACCATGCAAACCTCTTCTGGTACCCAGGCTTCTATGATCTGGTTGATTTTGGCCTACCTCTTCCATACCATAGGTGAGCTTTTTGCTTCACCCGTAGCGCTTTCTTTTATCACCAAGTTGGCTCCGGTAAAATATGCCTCCCTCATGATGGGGGTTTATTTCGCAACAACTGGTTTTGGAAACAAGCTGGCTGGTCTTCTTGGCGAGTGGTCAGAAAATGCTGGTGAATTTGCTATCTTTGGCGGAATTGCCGCCTTCACTATTTTGTTTGGTTTGATTATGATCGCCTTCTTAAAACCATTAAAACGTTTAACACATGGAGCTGAAGATGAAACACCTCCGCCTTCATCTGCTAAGCTTGCGAAAGATGAAATAGCAACCATCGAATACGGCTGATATTTCTTTCCTAAAGTAGACTGAACCCGATGCCATCATATGGCGTCGGGTTTTTTTATGGACTTGATGCCGCAAGAACAAAAACATTATCCGAATCAATCTGAAAGAAATATTTAAAACAAGGCTCTTTTTTGTGAAAAAAGGAGTATTATTTCAAGAAATTAGAGCTTTTGTTTGTTGTCGGTGGAATAGAGAGCAACTTTCATCAAAAGCGGACGATAATAAGAGTAGAGGAAGTGTTTAAGCAAAGGAGAGCCTATGATAGCCCCTGACATCTTAGACAAATTGCGAAGAGAGCGTGAAGAGCAAGAAAGCCGCAATGCTCCCATTCAGATTCCACTTCATGTTCCCGAGCTCATCTATCCCAACACTACCCCAGCTGAACAGCTGGAAGAAGAAACTGCTCGTATTTTCATCATCGATTTAGCCTAAATTTTGTACATACCACATAAAAAAGCCCAGGCTTGTTTCCCAACCTGGGTTTTTATTTTGGGTTCAAGCTACTACACTAAAAATGGAGCAATCACCAAACTGATCACACTCATCAACTTCAACAAAATGTTAAGCGATGGACCCGAAGTATCTTTGTAGGGATCTCCCACCGTATCACCAATTACCGCTGAAGCGTGACGGTCGCTGCCTTTTCCGGTTCCATTTATGCTGCATCTTTTTTCGCCTTCGATTTGCTTTTTGGCGTTATCCCACGCTCCACCAGCATTTGACATGAAGATGGCAAGCAATACACCTGTTACGGTCACTCCAACCAACATTCCGCCAAGAGGTGCTGCATCTCCCCAAATGGCTTTTGAACCAAAGCCCACAATCACTGGAACAACAACTGCCAACAATCCTGGTTTTATCATTTGCTTCAAGGCTGCTGAAGTTGAAATGTCAACGCAGCGTGCGTAATCAGCTTTTGCGGTGCCTTCCATGAGGCCTTTAATTTCGCGAAACTGTCTGCGGACTTCTACAATCATTTCGTTTGCAGCCAGACCAACCGCGCGCATGGTCATTGCACTAAATAAAAACGGAAGCGTTCCGCCCAACAAAATACCCACCATTACTTCTGGACGGGTAACGTCAATTGAAGTGAGACCCGCTTGCTCGCGAAAAGCTGAAAACAAAGCAAGGGCGGTCAATGCTGCAGAACCAATGGCAAAGCCTTTTCCGATGGCAGCTGTTGTATTTCCCACGGCATCAAGACTATCGGTGCGTTCTCTTACCTCTGGCCCTAATTGACTCATTTCGGCAATGCCGCCAGCATTATCAGCAACTGGGCCGTATGCATCTACCGCCAACTGAATACCTGTTGTGGCCAACATTCCCAAAGCTGCAATGGCAATCCCAAACAAACCTGCAAGGCTAAAGCTAACGAGAACAGCTGCACCAATAAAGAAAAGAGGAAGCGCCGTTGAGCGTTTTCCCAAGGCAAGCCCAGACATAATAACAGTTGCCGTTCCGGTGAGTGAAGAGTTTACAATTTCATTTACCGGCTTACGTTGCATGGCGCAGTAATATTCTGTCACCATTCCGATCGCACTTCCTGCAACAAGCCCAACTACAACCGCTCCCCAAATGTGAAGCGCGTCGATGTTCATGGAAGAAAGCGTAATGCCATCTCCAACTGTAAAACGAATTACAAAATATGCGCCCACAACAAACAAACCCGCGGCTACAAACATGCCGCTGTTTAAAGCTTTTTGTGGGTTTCCACCTTCTTTTGTTTTTACGAAAAAAGTTCCAATGATGCTGGCAAGAATTCCAATGGCTGCAATGAGAAGCGGCAAAATAACTCCATTTAATCCAGCTGTAGCACCAAGCACCATAGCTGAGATGATGGCACCAACGTAAGACTCGAATAAATCTGCACCCATTCCACATACATCACCAACGTTGTCACCTACGTTATCGGCAATCGTGGCAGGATTTCGCGGATCATCTTCTGGAATGCCAGCTTCAACTTTTCCCACAAGATCAGCGCCTACATCTGCAGCTTTGGTGTAAATTCCTCCACCAACGCGCGCGAACAAAGCAATGGAAGAAGCTCCCAATGAAAAACCTGAAAGAATAGGAAGCACCACATCTTTTAAATTATTTACATCCGTTCCAAACTTTCCAGAAAAAATCAGAAAGAGTCCACCAAGGCCAAGCACTCCAAGACCCACAACACAAAGCCCCATCACGGCACCACCGCGGAATGCAACATCAAGCGCTTGGGTGAGGCCGATTCGCGCTGCACTTGCGGTTCGCACGTTAGCTTTGGTAGCAATGTTCAAACCAAGAAAACCGGCAAGGCCCGAACAAAAAGCACCAATCACAAAAGCAACAGCAGTGAGCTTTAGGGCGCCAGTATTTGCAACAGCAAGTATAATAGCTACTGCCATCACAAAAATGAAGAGGATGCGATATTCGCGTTTAATAAAAGCCATGGCTCCTTCACGAATTGCAGCTGCCACTTCAATCATTTTTTCTGTTCCAGGATCTTTATCTGAAACTTGCTTCGCCAAAAAAGCTGCATACAGCAACGCAACCACTGACATCAGTATTGCAAACCACATCATTGTTTGACCTGTCATGATTTATCCTCCGTTACACATCGTAAATAATTTGTTATGCAGCATGAAGAACTCTTCCATTTGAGATCTTCATCATAACGACTCTAGATAAGGGTGCGGCTTTCTACCGAAATAGCCAAGAAAAGGCAAGATGTGAGATGCCTTCTTTCTCATTTTTCCACAAAAAAAAGCCCACGCAGTTTTATCCTGCATGGGCTTTTTAGAAAGTGAAATGGTATTACGTGTAAGCTTCAGCCGATTGCGCCAAAACGGTTACATGATCTTTTGCTACTTCTACTAAACCTTCTCCTAGACGAAAAAGGGTATCGCCTTCTTTGGATCTGATTTTCATTTTTCCTGCATCAAGTTTTCCCACAAGAAAAGTGTGTCCTGGCAAAATGGTAAGTTCTCCCACTTCACCTGGCAATGTGACGGACGTGATCTCTCCCTCAAATACTTTTTTTTGCGGCGTAATGACTTTCAGTTCCATACTTTTTCCTTTGCGGACTTAAAATCCGCACTACATCTAAGTTTAAGCCTGAAGCGTTTTTGCTTTTTCTACCGCTTCATCAATGCTGCCCACCATGTAAAACGCTTGCTCTGGAAGATGATCGTATTTTCCATCCACCAAATCACGGAAACTGCGAATGGTGTCTGCAAGTTTTACATATTTTCCTTCGAGGCCAGTAAACTGACTTGCAACGAAGAAAGGCTGAGACAAGAAACGTTGAATTTTGCGCGCTCTTGCCACGATTTGTTTATCTTCTTCAGAAAGTTCATCCATACCAAGAATGGCGATGATATCCTGAAGGTCTTTGTAGCGTTGAAGCACACCCTGCACATCACGCGCAGTACGGTAATGCTCTTCGCCCACAATTTCTGGGCTCAACACCGCAGACGTTGAATCCAGTGGATCTACCGCTGGGTAAATACCAAGTTCCGCAATCTGACGCGAAAGAACCGTGGTTGCATCCAAATGCGCAAACGTTGTTGCTGGCGCGGGGTCAGTTAAGTCATCCGCTGGAACGTAAACGGCTTGCACCGAAGTAATTGATCCACTTTTCGTTGTCGTAATACGCTCTTGAAGTCCACCCATCTCGGTTGAAAGCGTTGGCTGATATCCTACAGCCGATGGCATACGACCAAGAAGTGCCGACACTTCTGAACCAGCTTGCGTAAAACGGAAAATGTTATCGATGAACAAAAGTACATCTTGCTTTTCATCATCACGGAAATATTCGGCAACGGTCAAAGCTGAAAGCGCAACTCTTGCACGTGCTCCAGGAGGCTCGTTCATCTGTCCATAGACCAGAGCACAGCGATCGATAACGCCCGACTCTTTCATCTCCATCCACAAATCGTTTCCTTCGCGAGTACGTTCACCAACGCCCGCAAAGATAGAGTATCCGCCATGTTGCTGGGCAACGTTGTTGATAAGCTCCATCACGATAACGGTTTTACCTACGCCCGCTCCACCGAAGAGACCAATTTTTCCACCGCGAGAATATGGCGCCAAAAGATCGATGACCTTAATTCCGGTTTCAAACATTTCTACTTCAGTTGCCTGTTCTTCGAAAGGTGGTGGTTCGCGGTGAATAGGAAGTGATTTTTTTACTTTCACTTCGCCCGCTTCATCAACCGGCTCTCCAACTACGTTCAAAATACGACCAAGTACTTCTTTTCCAACGGGCATCATAATTGGGGCTTTTGTGTTCACCACATCAGCTCCACGAACGAGACCTTCGGTAGAATCCATGGCGATACAACGAACGGTGTTCTCTCCCATTTGAAGCGCAACTTCCAACGTCAAATTCCATGGTTTTTCGTTGATACTTGGATTGCTCACCTTCAAGGCTGAATCGATTTCTGGCAAAAAGCCTTCTTCGAAACGCACGTCCACGGCTGGTCCAATTACTTGCGTAATTTTCCCCATGGCTTGAGTGTGTCCTGTTCCATTTCCAGTTTGCATGCTTTGCTCCTCTTGTTTCCAGTGAACGATGTAAAACGTTCACGCTTCTTTTATTGTATCGCTTCTGCTCCACCTAAAATATCGATTAATTCGGAAGTAATTGCGGCTTGGCGAGCTCGATTGTACACAAGCGCCAAGTCGGCAATCATATCGCTGGCATTTTTCGTTGCGCTGTCCATTGCTTGCATTCTGCTTGCAAGCTCGGATGCATATGAATCGAGAAAGGCTTGGCGAATGGTTCCCAAAATAGTTTCTTCGCATATTTCCGCCAAAAGTTTTTTTCGTTCCGGTTCGCACAGGTATTCAATTCCGTACTCCGCAGAAGTTTCGGCGCTCAATGGAATAAGTTCATCGAACAACACTTCTTGTCTTCCTGCTGAAATAAAATGATTGTACACAAGCACAACGCTATCAGTTTCTTCGGCATAGTAACGTTCTGTTAACAATGTTGAAACTTTGTGCGTAATGGCTTCAGGATGAGATTCTGGAACTTGATCCGCAATAACATGTGCTTTCAAACGCGCGCGAGACAAAGATTCGCGGCCTTTCTTTCCCAGCACAATGGGATAAACTTCAAAACCACTTGCGGTTTTTTCAGCAATCCAATTTTTCACGGCACGAAGTAAATTTTCGTTGAACCCGCCACACAATCCTCTGTCGGAAGTAAAGAGAACGAGGTCAATTTTTTTCACATTGCGGCGGTTCATCAAAACAGGAAGGTCTTCACCCGCTGCAGCAGCAACTCTTCTGGCAACGGCCAAAAGATTATCCATATAGATACGGCTTGCTTGCGCTGCATTTTGCGCACGGCGAAGTTTTGCCGCAGCAACAAGCTTCATGGCCTTTGTTACCTTTTGCGTATTCTTCACCGACAAAATGCGTTTTCGTATGTCTTTTAAATTTGCCATATCTCTATCTAGTCTTATGCAGTAAACTGCGTTTTAGCTTCGTTAATTGCGGCTGTTAGTTTTGCTTTCAGCTCATCATCTAAAGCTTTTTTCTTGATGATTTCATCTAAGACTTCTTTGCGATGTGAAGTCATGTAGCGTTCAAGGAAAGTAACGAACTCTAATACTTTTTCGATTTCAACATCATCTAACAAACCTTGTACGCCCGCAAAGATCTGCGCCACCTGCATTTCCACGCTGAGTGGAACATATTGGCCTTGTTTCAACAATTCAACAAGTCGTGCTCCACGGTGAATTTGCTTTTGCGTTGCTTCATCAAGCTCTGCGCCAAACTGTGCAAACGCTGCCATCTCACGATATTGTGCAAGTTCCAAACGCATTGTTCCTGCAACTTGTTTCATGGCTTTAATTTGCGCAGCTCCACCTACACGAGATACAGAAAGTCCAACGTTAATCGCTGGGCGAATTCCAGAGTGGAACAAATCACTTTCAAGATAAATTTGACCATCCGTAATTGAAATCACGTTTGTTGGTACGTAAGCAGAAACGTCTCCCGCTTGTGTTTCAATGATAGGAAGTGCGGTTAATGAACCTGATCCGCGCTCTTTGCTGAGTTTTGCAGCGCGTTCAAGCAAACGAGAATGAAGATAGAAAACATCTCCTGGATATGCTTCACGTCCTGGAGGACGACGGAGCAAAAGAGAAAGTTGACGATACGCAACAGCGTGCTTTGAAAGATCATCATAAATAATAAGAGAATGACCACCATTGTCGCGGTAAAATTCCGCCATGGTCACCCCAGCGTATGGCGCCAAATACTGCAATGGCGCAGGTGCGGAGGCTCCAGCTACAATTACGGTAGTGTATTCCATTGCACCGTGTTGTTTCAATTTTTCCACTACACGCGCAACGGTTGAAACTTTTTGACCAATGGCAACATAGAAGCACTTCATGCCGCTGCCTTTTTGATTGATGATAGCATCAATAGCAACTGCAGTTTTTCCGGTTTGACGATCACCAATAATAAGTTCGCGCTGACCTCTTCCCACCGGCGTCATCGCATCAATGGCTTTAATCCCGGTGAGCATCGGCTCGTGAACTGATTGACGCGCAACAATTCCTGGGGCTTTAATTTCGATATTACGCATTTCGCTTGCTACAACATCGCCAAGACCATCAACAGGATTTCCAAGGCCATCAACCACTCTTCCCAGCAGCCCATCACCAACCGGAACTTGTGCAATTTTTCCCGTGCGTCGTACTTCGTCGCCTTCGTGCAAGTCGGTGTCTTCTCCCATGATGGCAACACCAACGTTGTCTTCTTCAAGGTTCAAAACGATACCACGAACGCCGCCAGAAAATTCAACAAGCTCACCCGCCATAGCGCCAGTGAGACCGTGAATGCGGGCAATCCCATCACCCAACGTGAGAATTTGCCCCACTTCATCGGCACCTGCAGCGCCGGCATAGTCACGGATCTGTTCTTTAATAATGCGGCTAATTTCATCAGCTCTTATACTCATTCTTGCTCCTTATTGATGATGTGAAAATGTTTCCTTCATTCGTTGAAGACGGCCTTTAAGGCTTGAATCAAAAACGGAATCGCCCACTTTAAGGACAAAGCCGCCCCAAATATTTTTATCAACCGTCACCGTACATTTTGGTGTTTTTCCAATGAGCCCACCCAAAATACTTACTACCGATTGACATGCCTCATCGGAAAAGCGCTCGTCCGCCACGGTCACTTCTGCGTTTGCAATATTTTCAAGCTTGTCATGCAAGCGTTTGTACTCAAGATAAATGTGCTCAATAAGCGAAAGGCGCTGACGCTCCACCAAAAGAAAAAGAAAGCCCAAAATATCTTGCGAAAGGTTCAAGTGTTCTGCAAACGATCTGGCTAAACCATGTTTTTGAGATTTGCTTACTTGTTGTTCATCAAAAATATGCAAGGCCGATGGCGACACATGAAAAAGATCGACAAGTTTTTTGATTTCTTTTTCATATTCAGCCACTTTTTTCTCTTCAAGCGCTAATTCAAAAAAAGCTTTTGCATAACGTCTTGCAACTACGAACTCGCTCATGCCGCACCCCCTTCGGAAAGCTCGAGATTTTGGGGAGTAAATGAGCGAAGGTTCCCAAAGCTGCTGAGGGAAGTTTGGAAAATATCGTTTTGTTCGTGCTCACTCAGACCTTTGTTGAGCTCAGCTTCAATACCAGCAAAGGCTTTTTCGAGAATTTTTCGTTTTATTTCTTCTTGTGTTTTTAAGCGATCATTTTTCACCTGTCGCAAAGCCTCATCTTGCATTTTTTGCGCCTGCTCTTTTGCTCGTTTTGCAAGAAGCATACATTCGTGATCAGTCACACTGTGCATTTCGGCTACAATTTTCTCAAGCTCCGCATCAAGATGCTTAAGGCGTTGTGAACTGTCGTGCAAACGACGCTCTGCCGCAAGATGTTCCTCACGCGCAGTGCGAAGAGAAAACTCAGTGTTGATATTTCTTTCGGCAAAATATTTTTTGATGGGCGCACGAAGAAATGTTCTGAGAAGAAAAATCAAGATTGCAAAGTTAATGAGGGGAAAAATCACATTCATGAATGAAGCCCCTCTCTTTGTTTATGCGTAAGTCGTGAAAGAATAAGCGCTTCTAAAGTGGTGATTTCTTTTTCAAGGTTTTTTTCTGTTTCAGCGGCTTCACGTTCAATTTCAACACGAGCTTTCTCAACCTGCAGCTTTATCTCTTCTCTTGTTTTCTGGAGGAGTTTTCTGGCGGTGTCTTCGGCCACTCTTCTTTTTTCGTCGCCTTCTAAGCGAGCAGCGTGACGTTTTTCAGCGATGCAGGCATGAATTTTTTGCTCATTTTCTTCAGCCTTTTTCGTGAACTTTTTGGCCTCAAGCGATGAACCCTCGGTAAGCTCATAACGGCGACGCAAAATACGCAACGCCGGCCTAAACACAAGCGTGTTCAAAAAGGAGAGCGTGAACAAGAAAAAGCACAGTTGAAGAAAAAAAGTTTCGTCAGGAAAAAGATTGATTCCCTCTGACGCAATAATTGCCAGCATGTTTCCCTCTTAAGTCATAAAAACGATGTTTTGGAAAATCGCGGGGGCACATTCACCACACTTTGCTTTTTTACGCAAGCCAAAATCTTGTGCTTCTTTCAGAAGAAGAATTGAGCAAATAAACTACCCCAAATGCCAAAAAGAAAGAAAAGCGCTTTGATTTTTATCCTATTGTTTTCGCTTCTTTTTCTTGTCTTTGTTCCGTGGGCTGACGCAAAGGTGTAATATTTTTCCCAACGGTTTGACTTGTTCCGTGGAAAAGCGCGCCCTCTTCAATGATAAGGCTATGTGTTTTGAGATTTGCCTCAACACGCGCACCTTTTTTCAAAAAAATCCGTGAAGCCGCTTCAACTTCGCCATTCACAAGACCTTCTACAATGACAGTATCAACATGAAAGTTGCCCACAATATTTGCTTCCGGCCCTACCATGAGGGTTCCAGAAGACTCAATATCTCCTTGAAAGCTTCCATTAATCTGAACGATGCCTTCAAAACGAAGTTTTCCTTCAAAACTACAGGCATTATCTAATAAACCATTAATTTGAGTTGAACTTTCACTATTTCCTGATGACCACTTACTATTTTTTGACATTTCTCCCCCTTTTTTTTGATTTTCCCCTAGTTTTTTTACTTAAATAAAAAAGCACCTGCTTTTTGAAAAGTGGTGCTTTCTTAAAGAAAAAAAGTAAAAAAGACAAGAAATTATGAAATTTTGTGGTAAATCCGATCTAAATCAGCCTGATTGTAGTATTCAATCACAATTTTACCAGCGCCTTTTTGGCCCAGCTTTATGCTCACTTTTGTTCCCAACTCTTGCTTTAACCTGTCAGTGATGGCTTCAAGTTGTGGGTCGAGGCGTTCCCTTTTCTTCTGTTCTTGCGATGATGGCTGCATTTTTTTCTGAATATGACGTTCAAGATCACGAACACTGATCGTGTTGGACAAAATCGTTTCTCTACACTTCAACTGCTCATGAATAGTTGTGAGCGATAAAAGCGCCCGTGCATGCCCGGCCGAATACCTGCCTTGAGCAAGATCTTCTCGAATAATCTGAGGAAGCTTCAATAAACGCATGCTGTTGGTAACTGCCGTTCGCGATTTCCCCATGGCTGCGGCAATTTCTTCTTGGGAATACTGAAAACGATCGGCCAAGTCGCGATAAGCAATAGCTTCTTCAATAGGATTCAAGTCCTCACGCTGAATATTTTCCAAAATGGCAAGCACCAGCATGTCTTTTGAAGTTTTTACATTCTTTATAATAACCGGAATTTCAGCAAGACCCGCAAGCTTCGAGGCGCGAAGACGACGCTCACCCGCAATAAGTTCATAACGTTCTTCCGAAAGCTCTTTCACCAATATGGGCTGCAAAACGCCTTGTTCTTTGATAGAAGCTGAGAGTTCACGCAATTTTTCCTCATCAAAAAGGCTTCGTGGCTGCTCTTTATTTGCAATAATTTTATCTAGAGGCACCATGCGCAAAGGAGACGTTTTTTCAACCGTTTCCCTTGTTTTTTCAGTTTCAGAGGCAGTTTTTTGAACTTTCTCCTCTTTTTTTGGCTCTACTTTCCGTTTTTCGTCCGAAAAAGTGTTCTGAATAATGGCGTCTATCCCTCTTCCAAGGGCTGGTCTTCCCTGCATATTACCTCCGTAATCTCTCTTTAGGTTAGAGAGCGCGTGAACTATGAAGTTCTGTCACATGAATCAAGTGCGCCTTGCAATACATTATGTTCGGGCGCTGGAATACTGAGTTCTGTTTCGAATGGAGAGGCTTGAAATTCTGCTTCAACTCCTTCTGCCACAACTTCATCCTCTTCTCTTTCTTCGTGAAGCGGAAGGTCTTTCGCTTCAGTGTGCTTCATCACTTCTTGAGCTAATTCAATGTAGCTTGTAGCTCCCTTGCACTCTACGTCGTATAAGACGATTGGTTTGCCATGACTTGGGGCTTCGCTTAAGCGAACGTTCCGTGGAATCAATACTTCGAAGACCTTTTCATTGAAGTACTTGCGCATACTCTCTTGAACTTGCCGTGACAAGTTGTTGCGAGGGTCGTACATGGTAAGCACAATACCTAAAATGCTCAAATTTTGATTTATTCGTTGCTGGACTAACTGAATGGTTTTTTGGAGTTCAGCCATCCCTTCCATCGCAAAGTACTCACATTGCACGGGAACCAAAACAGAATCTGCGGCGCAAAGAGAATTGAGGGTCAACAAGCCTAGTGATGGTGCGCAGTCTATAATAATATAGTCATAGTCATCACGGACTTTATCAATTTGCTCTTTTAACCTTGTTTCTCGAGACATCACCGTTACCAGCTCTACTTCGGCACCTACCAAAGCAGGGCTGGCTGGAAGCAGAGAAAGATAAGGCATTTCAGTAGCTTGAACAGCTTCTGCAATTGGAAAATCTTCCACTAAAACATTATAAATGCTTTTTTCGGCCTCATACTTGTTGAAGCCCAATCCGGTTGTGGCATTCGACTGTGGATCGAGATCGATAAGCAAAACTCTTTTTTCTGCACCTGCAAAACAAGCAGAAAGATTGATTGAAGTGGTCGTTTTACCCACGCCCCCTTTTTGATTACAAATAGCAATAACTTGAGCCATTAACTCCCCCGTTGAAAGTAGTTTTTAGTTAATAGTTATAGTTGCTGGAGCTAACTAAGTAACTCCGCTGTTTATACGGGGTTTTGAGAAGAAATCAAGAAATGTTTCACGTGAAACATTCCAAAAAGATCCTCGACCAAGCAGCTTATGCATGATATGAGCACGCAATGTTTCACGTGAAACATATGCGGCAGTTATAAGTTCATAGTTTGTAGTTTTTAGAGCTCAATACACATAAACCATGGGCCAAAAACGGATAAAAAAGGCGGTTGCATGATAAAGGGATCTCAAACGTTTTTTCATCGGGTAAACCATGAAATTTTTCTCATCACTTCAGCTTTAGGAGAAGAAAAATGTGGGATGATTGCAACTTGGATTATGCCGGGCACATTAGTAGAAGAACATCCTCGCTTAATTGGAGTTTTTTCTCCTGAAAACAGAACTACGCAAGTATTGCTTGCTCGAGGACAGTTTGTGGCGCATCTTTTAGCCCAAGAACAGTTGGAACTTGTCCCTCTTTTTGGATTGCGTTCGAGCAAAGAAATCAACAAGTTTTCAACAACAGCTCATAGCTTAAATTCAGATGGAATTCCGATTGTTTACAACACTTGCGGTTGGGTGAAATGTAAAGTTATCAACAAGCTGGATTTAGGAGATAGAATTGTGGTTGTGAGTGATATTTTTGAAGGCGAAACTGATTCTCTGAAGACACCTCTTTTAAAAGAATATTGCTTCTCATACCTTCCCCCAGAGGCTAGCTTTTCACTTCTTGAAAAAAGGCAGCGGGATAATATCCGCGATCAAAAGCTGATGCTTCACCCTTCATGAGCCAACGCAAACACGAAAAGTGTTCTCTTGTCTTGATTTGAAAGCGCATAGTCTTCTCGATGAATCAATTGGAGCGATAAAGATTTTAAAACTTCTTTTGCGTCGGATAACTCTTCATCGGCCTTTGCAGACTTCATCGCAATGATAGAGCCGCCTTCTTTAAGGTAAGGAACAGCAAGTGGAAGATATTCTTTTAAAGCCCATGTTGCTCTGCTAATAACGATGTCAAATTTTCCACACTGCTTCTGGAGATTTTTATCCTCAGCTCGTCCACATGCTGTGGATATGTTGTTCAAGTGCAATGAAAGAATAACTTGTTGTAAAAAATTGGTTTTTTTCTGAGTAGCGTCAAGAAGCACAACACGTAATTCTGGCAGGCTCAATTTTATTGGCACTCCGGGTATACCTCCTCCGGTGCCGAGATCAATAAGGCTCGTTGCATTTTTGACGTAAGGCAAAACGTGGAGAGCATCTTCAATATGCTTAATTTTGATTTCAGCAGGATCAGTAATAGCAGTGAGATTAATTTTGGCATTCCACTTTAAAAGAAGATCGATGTAAGAAAAAAACAAATCGTTTATCATCGTTTTAATCCATTTTTTTGAGAAGGTGCAGGGGTAAGCCTTGCTATTTCTGCGTGTCGAAAACAATCAATCGTATGATCATTCACCATTCCTACCGCCTGCATATGGGCGTATAAAATAGTTGAACCCACAAATTTAAAGCCGCGCCGTTTCATATCTTTACTCCAAGCATCTGAAATTTCGGTATGAGGAGGAAGTTCTTTTATGGTTTTCCGTTTATTTTGAAGCGGTTTTCCTCCTACAAACTGCCAACTATAGTTTGCAAAACTTCCAAATTCCCTTTGAACTTCCAAAAAGCATTTCGCATTCGTAATAGCAGCCTCCACTTTTAATCGATTGCGAATAATGCCGGGGTTTAGCAAGAGCTTCTCCACTTTTTGGGATGAGAACTTTGCTACTTTTTGAGGATCAAAGTTTGCGAAGGCTTCACGATAAGATTCTCTCCGCTTTAAAACAGTAAGCCAACTTAAACCTGCTTGCGCACCTTCCAAAAGAAGAAACTCAAATAAAACTCTATCGTCATAAACGGGAACTCCCCACTCATGATCGTGGTAGTCTTGATAGATTTTGTCTTCAGTAACCCAAGCACATCTTTTTTTCATAAAGTTGAGTCCTTTAAGCTTTTCCAAAGCTGCACTTTATTTTTTTTCACGATACTCTTCAACTTGTTTTGAATGTCCCATTCTAAGATGTGCAAGGAACAAAAGATTTTGCGCAAGTGGATTTGGTTTTTGCTTCATCACCGGTTCCAGTGCATCAACCATGGCATGAAAAAGATCGAACTGATAATACACTTGAGCTTTGAGCAATGCACTTGCCTGCGGAGAAAGTTGTAAAACCTCAAGCTGTTTCAGTTTTGCATTGAGATTTTTTTCATCGTTGCTGTTTAACAGTTGAAACCAATATCGCGCACCTTTTATGTGCAATTGCTTGCCCTTCTTTTCTGACAAATACCAAAAATATTTTTTCCCAGGCTTTAGTTTTTGTAATGGAGAATAAAGGCTAAATTGATTTTGATTTTGTGTGAGCTTGCTTGAATAAAATGGTTTTTGATGCTCGTCTTCGATGACTAAATAAGGATGATTAAGCTTTGTTTTACCTTCCAGCTTCCATTTGAAAATTATTTTTTTCTGATTTGAAAAAATACGCGAGTGAGTTGGAGAAATGCCATCAACTCCAAAAAACGCTCCACCAAGCACTAATCCTTGTGGGGGACCACTTTGCGGGTTCCCCATTTTTACTCTTCCATGAAGTGTTGGGCTATTTTCTCCTTTAATGTGTTTCACTTCTTCAAGCGCACTCGCTAAACCTGGAATGATGGTGGTGCTTTTCACTTGTTTTGATTTTATTTTTTCACCAATGGTTACACATTCATTTTCTTTCAGCGAAACAAGTTCGCCGTTCATATACATGAGACTTGCGCTGCTTTTTTCCCCAATACTTAAAACTGTGGCATCCGGAAGAGTGCTGCCTATACTAATCGCAAGTTTATCTTTTTTTAGTTTTGCGGAAACATCGCCGCTGACATCGATGAGTACTGCATCAGCAAAAACTGATTGACTGATAAACAGAAAAATTAAAAGTGAAAAAGGAAATATACTGTGTGTAAAATGCTTGTGGAAAAATTTCATGCTTCTTTGTAAAAGATTTTTATTATGGTGACAATTTTATTCTAGGGAAAATTTAAATAGCGTCGTGACCTTTTTCGCCTGTTCGAATACGGACGCATTCTTCCAGGGGAAGGATGAAAATTTTTCCATCGCCTAATTTTCCATCACTGTGAATAGCCACCCGCATTATAATTTCACAAATTTTATCAACGAAGCTATCGTTGCATGCAATTTCAATTTGAATTTTTGGTGAAAGGCTTGGCGCGCGTTCTTGTCCGCGATAGAGTTGCGAGCTGCGTGAGCGTCCATGACCAGATGCTCGCAAAACGGTGATGCGCGTGATATCCGCTGCTAGCAAGGCTTCGCGGACTTCGTCTAGCTTATCAGGTTGAATGATGGCGATTACTAATTTCATGCAGTCTTCACTCCTTCGCGGTTCATTCTATTCTGGGTTCATCAAACCATATGCTGATTCGCCATGCTGACTATAATCTAAACCAGATCGTTCCGAAGCTGGATCGAGCCTGAGGCCGCAACATTTGTCGATGACAAAAAGAAAAAGTAAGGTCATTGCAGAAGCGTAAACAAGCGTAACGCCAACACCTAAGGCCTGTACTCCAAACTGATGCAATACACTCCACTCTGTACCAGCACTGAGAGCGGCCGCTTTTAAATCGGCAGCAGTTGAGCCTCGAATAAAAAAACTAAGGCCTAATGCGCCCAAAATACCGCCGGTGCCGTGAATGCCAAACACATCCAGCGTGTCATCGTAGCCAAGTCGGTTTTTAAGCATGATGGCGCCGTAACAAACAAGCGAAGCAAGAGCGCCAAGTGCCATCGCACCCAAAGGTTTTACTACACCTGCTGCAGGCGTGATGGCAACAAGACCTGCGATGATACCACTCGCAATACCAAGACTCGTTGCCTTCTTCAAAAAGATGCCTTCGAGGAAAATCCACATAAGTGCTGCTGAGGCGGCCGCAACTTGTGTTGCTGTAAAAGCTTGCGCTGTTTGTAGATTGCTTGCAATGGAACTTCCGGCGTTGAAACCAAACCAGCCAACCCACAGCAAACCCGCACCAATCAAGGTGAAGACAAGGTTGTTTGGTCGCATAGAACTTTTTGGATAACCGATTCGTTTGCCCAGATAAAGTGCAGCCACAAGACCACTGATACCAGCAGCAATGTGAACCACAGTGCCGCCAGCAAAATCGATGGCGCCTAATTTGAAAAGAAAACCATTTTCGTACCACACCCAATGACAAAGCGGATTGTAGACAAACAAGCTCCAAAGCGCGATGAAAATGCAATATGGCCAAAAACGAATGCGCTCGGCAAACGCGCCTGCAATAAGGGCTGGCGTGATGATGGCAAATTTTCCTTGGAACATCGCAAACACATATTCAGGAACACCCGCAGTCATGATGGAGCCATCGATGCCGTCCAAAAAAAGAAGATGTGGCGACCAACCAAACCATCCGCCAAACACATCTTCGCCAAACGCCATTGAATATCCACAAGCTACCCACAACACACCAATAATGGCCATGGCCGCAAAGCTATGCATCATGCTGCCCAGCACGTTTTTGGTACGAACAAGTCCACCGTAGAAAAGCGCAAGACCAGGAATCATCAGCAATACGAGGACAGTAGAAACGAGCATCCAAGCTGTAACACCGGAATCAGCATCGGCCGCAAACGCGGGTGTGGAAAGAATAAGAAGGAAGAGAGATGCAAAAAAGGAACGGTAGATTTTTTTCACCGGGAACATATAAACTAGGCAAAGAAGAAATTGCAAGATGGAAAATTTATTTCAGTTTGCCATTCTCTCATGGTCTTATTGAAAATCTCTTCTGACAATTGAGTTTAAACTAAAGCATTGCTTTTCTTCTTCGGATTGGGAATGGTTCGCGTATGAAAAAACTTAAAAAATACTGTTCTCTTTTCTTGCTCACCTTTCTTTTTGCCTGTAGTCATTCTTCGTCAGGAGAAGCTACCATGAAAGAAGCTACAAAAAATCTCAACGCTCAAAACCTTGAAACAGCCACCTTTGCGGGCGGTTGCTTTTGGTGCATGGAAGGTCCTTTCGAAGCACACGAAGGTGTAGCCGAAGTTTTGTCAGGTTACACGGGCGGAAAAAAAGCAAACCCAACGTATGAAGAAGTTTCAAGCGGAAGGTCTGGACACTTTGAAGCCATTCAAATTTTTTATAACCCTCAGAAAATAAGTTACCAAGAATTGCTCGACATTTTCTGGATGCAAGTAGACCCTACCGATGCTGGTGGGCAATTTGTAGATCGTGGCGATCAATATCGTTCAGCTATTTTTTATAAAAATGAAAAAGAAAAACAATTGGCAGAAGCTTCAAAAACTGCACTAGAAAAATCTGGCCGCTACAGCAAACCTATAGCAACACTCATTTTACCGGCATCAACCTTTTATTCTGCGGAACAATATCATCAAGATTATTACAAAAGTAATCCAATACGCTACAAATTTTATCGCTCGCGTTCGGGAAGAGATGACTATTTAGATAAAGTATGGACGAAAGAAGAACGTAAAGCTTCAAGCACTCACCATATTGAAGAAGAAAAGGCAAAAAACATGAGCAGCACTTTTCACAAACCAAGCGACGAAGAATTGAAAAAAAAGTTAACTCCATTGCAATATAACGTAACGCAAAAAGATGGAACAGAGCGTTCGTTTGATAACGAATACTGGAACAATCACCGTGATGGCATCTATGTAGACGTGGTGTCTGGCGAAGTGTTGTTCAGTTCGAAAGATAAGTAGTTCCCCCTGAAAAACCCATTTTTTCAAGATAGCGGACCTTGAGCGGTGTGTTTTTTCGGAGGCTCAACAAAAATCAACCTCA
>PCXC01000030.1 GCA_002796345.1 Deltaproteobacteria bacterium CG11_big_fil_rev_8_21_14_0_20_42_23
GCTTTGAAAAGCTCGACATCATGTTCATTGGCTTTATTCTTTTCGTGCTTATCGTGGAGGGTCTTAAATAGTGTTAACACGCCCTAGCTCGCCTCAAATACACAAAATAAGCAAAAACGCTCTTTTTTTCAAAATACCACGCAACCTTTCCTGCACTTCTGCGAGAAGGGAGGGTCACGAAAGATGCTTGCCAAACGTAAAAACTGCAGATGAAGCTTTTCAAAGCATGCAAAACATGTTCAGTAGGCCACTTTCTACGACGTATAGTTAATTATTCAGGTCTGACGGCAATACCTCCAACGCCACAGCATATGTGCTGTGTGGGAGAGCTCCAACGCCATGAGACCTCACAAGATTTGTTTGAGGAAATCTCATGCAACGAGGAGAACAGATGTCTACCCCTATCGAAACACCCCAGTTAAGTTTTAAGCAGTTTAACCTTCTTCCCGAAGTGATCAAAGCCATTGAAGGCCTTGGATATGAAACTCCATCGCCCATTCAAAGCGCGGCTATTCCCCACATTCAAAATGGCGAAGACATTATCGGCCAAGCCCAAACGGGAACCGGAAAAACCGCAGCATTCGCGTTGCCACTTTTGTGCAAACTCGATCTGCGCAAAACCTTGCCACAAGTGCTTGTGCTGGTTCCAACACGCGAACTTGCCATTCAAGTTGCTGAAGCCTTCAAGCAATATGCTTCCTTCATGCGCCAACTGAATGTGTTTCCCATTTACGGAGGCGCCGATATGGGTTCGCAATTAAAACACCTCGCACGCGGAGTGCATGTAGTAGTGGGAACTCCCGGCCGCATCATGGATCACTTGCGCAGAAAATCGCTTCGCCTCGATACTCTTTCTTGTGTGGTACTTGATGAAGCCGATGAAATGTTGCGCATGGGTTTTATTGATGATGTGGAATGGATTTTAGAACATGCACCCGCAAAACGCCAAACAGCGCTCTTTTCCGCAACGCTGCCAAAAGTTATTCGCGGCATTGCAGACAAATATCTTTCCAATCCTGTTGAAATTAACATCAAGGCAAAACAAGCCACAGCAGATTTGATCAATCAAAAATTTTGCATCGTCGCTGGAAATCAAAAGCTAGATATGCTCACCCGCATTTTAGATTCAGAAGATTTCGACGCCACACTTATTTTTGTACGAACAAAAACAGCAACGGTTGAGTTAGCACAAAAGCTACAAGCACGCGGATATGCGGCCGAAGCTCTCAGCGGCGATGTTGCACAAAAATCTCGCGAGCGCATTATTGAACAATTAAAAAATGGAAGACTTGATATCGTCATTGCAACCGATGTGGCCGCACGAGGCCTTGATGTAGACCGCATCACACATGTCGTGAATTACGATATTCCACACGATACCGAATCTTACATTCATCGCGTTGGCAGAACTGGACGTGCTGGCAGAAAAGGTGAAGCTATTCTTTTTGTAAATCCTCGCGAAATTCGTATGCTCAATATTATTGAACGCGCGTCGAAACAAAAAATGACAAAGATGCAACTCCCAACACATGAAGCCGTACAAAGCAAACGCTTCAGAGCCTTCAAAACCAAGGTGGAAGCGGCTTTGCAAGACGTGAAACTTCCAAAGTATCAAGAATTTGTTTCAAAGTTTTGTGCAGAAACTGGCACCGCAGAATTACTTCTCAGCGCAGCATTGTGCAAAATGGCGGAAGGAAAAACATCGCTCTTTCCTGATAAAGAAAAATTTGCCCCACTTCGTGAGACGCAACCTTCAAGAGATGAGAGACCAAGAAAATATTCTGCTCACAAAAAAGGAAAGCCATTTTCGGGTCAAAAACCTTTCGGAAAAAAGAAATGGGACTCGAAATCAGAAGGTAAAAAAAGAAGCCGTGCGCGCTAGATTTTTTCGGAGACCTCAAAGCTAAACTTGAACAAAAGGGCACTGTAGTGCCCTTTTTTTGTATTTCTTCCTTCCCATTTCAAAAGGTTTGTGAGATGAGGGCCTTTGGCGCATCGTTCTTTTTTCACGTTCTTTTTACACTTTCTAATACAAGAATTACCGCAGAAATTTTCTGCTTTCTTATATTATTTTTTTCACCAGCTTTTCCCAAAAAGTGAATCCCCATGTTTTTTTATGGGGAAGGAGAGTGTAAAAATGAAGTCCCCGCATAAAATTTTAGTCACAGGTGCAACTGGTTATGTTGGTGGAAGGCTTGTCCCTTATCTGCTTGAGAAGGGATACCATGTTAAGGCCATTAGTAGATCACTCAAAAAACTTGAAGGGCGATCTTGGGCAAAGCATCATCATGTCGAGCTTTGCGAGGTTGATGTGCTTGACAAAGATGCATTATGCAAAGCCATGGAAGATTGCACAGCTGCATATTATCTTGTGCATTCGATGCTTCCCGGCGAAAAGAAATTTCGTGAAACCGATAAAGATGCTGCAATGGTTTTTAGAGATGCAAGCAGAACCTCTCCTCTTAAACGCATCATCTACCTTGGGGGACTTGGAGCAAACAACGAAAAACTTAGCGAGCATCTTCAATCGCGCCAAGAAGTTGCGCATATTTTAAGTGAAGGTCCTGTTCCCACTACTCTTTTACGTGCAGCACTTATTATTGGCTCTGGTTCTGCATCGTTTGAAATTCTTCGCTACCTTGTTGATAGACTTCCACTCATGACCGCGCCAAGATGGATAAACACTTTGTGCCAGCCTATCGCCATTCGAAATGTCATTCACTATTTACTTGGATGTTTAGAGCACGATGAAACAAACGGAAAAACCTATGACATCGGCGGCCCAGATGTTTTGTCCTATCGAAAGCTCATGGAAATTTATGCCGAAGAAGCTCACTTACGAAAAAGAATTATTGTGCCGCTTCCTTTTTTAAGTCCGCGCCTCAGTTCATACTGGATCCATCTTGTTACTCCTGTCCCCGCAAGCATTGCAAAACCGCTGGTTGAAGGCTTGCGCAATAAAGTGGTGTGCAAAAATAAAGACATCGAAGCCATCATTCCTCAACACTTGCTTTCTTGCCAAGACGCCATCAGCCGCGCGCTTGAACGCACAAAAACAAATACCATCATGAGCCATTGGACCGATGCTGGAAAAATTCCTCCTTTCGAATGGGGCTACGAAGGCGATCCACAGTGGACTGGCGGAACATTGCTCACCGATAGGCGCGTCATTGAAATTCCTGTTAGCTCTAGCAAAGTGTGGAAGGTCATCACAAAACTGGGCGGAAAAAACGGTTGGTATCACGGCAATTGGCTGTGGAGTGTCAGAGGCTTTATTGACAGGCTCTTCGGAGGAGTAGGCTTAAAGCGCGGCCGAAGAGAAAGTGAAATTATTTTGCCAGGAGATGCCGTCGATTTTTGGCGCGCCGTTCAAGTTGATCCCAGTAAAAAACTTGTCCTTGTTGCCGAAATGAAATTGCCTGGCCAAGCAAGCTTAGAATTCAAATTGAGCTCTCCCGGGAAAGACAGATGTATTCTCACTCAGACGGCGAAGTTCAAACCAAAAGGTCTCATGGGTCTTCTTTATTGGTATAGCATTTTGCCACTTCATCATTATGTGTTTGGAGGCATGCAGAAAAAAATTGCAAAACTTGCAGTATATGGAACTGCGCCCAAAAAGGCGTTTTCTCTCTACTTATAAAACTTGGTGAACGTTATCTCTCCTTAAAAAGCAGCCTCCTTACTAGTATTGGCTGCTTTTTTTACATTTACCAGAAAGTGCCTGGCACTTTTTGCTTAAAAAAAAGATGACTTTTTTTTCAAAAGTCATCTTCATTTTTTTGTGCACATCATTAAAGCTTACTCTTGGTCATTCATGCGATCGCGCATTTTTCCTCTTCGTGTTTTGAATTTTTCTTTTCGATCTTGCTTTAACTGGTACATCTTATTTCGTTGCTCGGGAGTAAGCACAGCACGAACAGCCAGCATATGCTCAAAGCGCAAATCTGAAAGTTTTGCTTGAACTGATTTATTTTGATCATGAATTTTTCTCAATTCTGCATCCGACATGCTTGCAGTTTTTTTCTGAATTCATTTTTTCATAAGATGATTTTTTCTGATCAAAAAGTGGTTTTGTTTCGGCTTGATATTTTTTCTTGAGCTCACTGATTTTATTTTTTTGTTCCTCATTCAAATTTAACTGCTGTGTCATTCTTTCATTCATCATTCCATGTCGATCACCTTGATCCGCGCTTGAAAGTAGCGGGCTTGCGCAAAAAAGGGCAAGGGCAAAACTAAAAGCTATTACTGTTTTCATGACATCCTCCTTAGGTAAATCTTACAGACGAAGTAAATGTGGTTGCACCAAAAGTTCTTTTTCATTTCTCGTGAGCCGTTTAATCTCAGCTTCACGTTTCATAGCCTTTGATTTCGAATTCAACTTTTCTTGATACACAAGCTGCTTCACACCAAAGGCTCGTGTGAATTTTGCGCCTTTTCCAGTTTTGTGCGCCTTCAGCCTTTCTTCGAGATCAACCGTAAAGCCAGTATAAAAATTTCCATTGAGCGCTTCCAGCATGTACACGTAGTAAGCTTTTTTCATGAGCGCCACTATAGCATAGCAGAGTTAAAAGGGAAGTTCTTCGCGGTAATAGGGTTGGGTAAAAAATGTACGCAATTTGTCGCCGGCTCTTCTCAAAAGTTGCTTATCAACGGTTGGCGTAGCAAGTGCTTGGTTTAATTCTGGAACTCCATTTAAAAATTTCATGGTACCAATCACATTTTCCGCACTTCTGAATGGATACTGAATATGAAACGCAAGGTAAAAAGAACCGATCTGTGGAATGGTTAATGAGGATCCTGAAAAAGCAGCTTCATATGCTTCATCGAAAATTTTAACTAGTGGCTTTTTTGTTTCACTCAGATGAGAAAGGTCATCAAAAACTTGAAGGGCAAAAACACTTAGAGCTGCATCTGAAAACATTCGGGCAGTTTGATACGTATTACAAGCTTGCTTTACATCATCCACATTTTTCGATTGCCCAAAATAATGAGAAATAAAACCAGATGTGCATGTTGCAAAATTAAAAAGATAAGCACTCCCTTCAATATCACTCAATGGCATTTGATGAAAGATACCAGTTTTTTCTCCTCCACGCTGCTGATCTGAAAGAATCATACTTATAGCGTGAAAAGTTTCGTGTAATAGCACATGCACATTTATCAATGTCATGGGCTGGTTCTGTTTGGTCCTTACAGCAAGAACAACTTTTTCATTTAGTGAAAGAGCTGCATTAGTAGGATTGCACGATGATGTATGTGAGATGTCAAAAACAAGACGACTTGCAAAAGGTTCTTGATCAAGATCGAAACCCAAATCTTTGAAAAAAACCTTTGCCACTTCAACAGACTGTTCAGCGATAATTCTTAAACTCCTTTGCTCGGTTTTTCTCTTTAGAGCAATAATAAGTTCATCAAAGTTAATGTTTGGTCTTCCTTTTTTCAATTCTTTCACCAAACTTTGAAGTGGCGTTGCAAAAAATGTAAGCGCAGATTTTATATCAGCTCTTTCAATATCAGGAGTTTTATAACCAACATCTAAAAAATGTGGCGACACCTCCGAAGCGTTTGACTTAAAATTTGAAGCGGCCCATATCACAAAAGTCTCTTTAGCCTGCTGAAGGTTTTCTCGTTCCGTACGCATCAGATTTATCAAGTTCATATCAGCATCAGAAGTTGGAACATTATAAGCAGCAAGATTTTTTTCTTTTTCTAGAATCTGTAGAAACGCCGCTCGCTCCATATCAGCTTCATTTGAAAAAACGGGAGAAATATTTTTAGGGGATAACTTTTTATAGGATGAAAAAAGAGCTTCTCTGAAAAAAGAAATGGTATTTGTAAATTTTATTTCTTCCTCTAAAAATGCTGCTGGAGCGGTGCAGGAAAGCTTCCCCAGCCTTCTGATAACGGATCTGTTTGTTTCGAGAGCCAAAGCAGTAGTTTTCACGGGCTCAACAACTTCTGGCTTAAATAAATTTTCTGAAAAATCTTCGGTGAGATCTTGGCGAACCTCTTCGGTATATCCAGCTTGGTTTTGCTTGGCATATACAAGTTTTGCGGAATCAAGTGAAACAGCATCAAAAATATTTTCCATGCTTCTTGAAGAAGCTGCATCAACTAAACTATACTTTCCATTTTGATTCAGAAAAATAAATGCTGAATGATAAAGGGTTCCATCTTGTTCAAAATCTGGAAGATAATAATCAAAAAATAAAAGCGACTTTCCTTCTTTTCCGTCAGCTGGAAGCGGAAGGCTAAACATTCTCTGCAAACCGTGATGATCTTTCCAGCTGGGAAGCACGCGCGGCTCATCGCTGCCGCGTTCAATGACGTGCACCAAGTGATCAATCGTTTCCTGCGCAGGCGCCACAAAAGCCTGGCGCTCATCATTTGCTTCCATGGCTTGAACATGAAGCGGAGGAATATTATTTATTTGAAGGTCGGCCATACATTTATCTTTCTGAAAACTGTGTCGTGAAACCCTTATTTTACAAGTGTTTGCGGGCGCTTGTAGTAGAGAAAAAGGTAAAAAGTCAAGGAAAGAGCTGGCGAAAAACTATCGCAAACCAGGTCAAAATAAAACGGTTTAAACCTTGCAAGTTCTTGATAAATCAGCGAAAGATCTGCCCGCCATGATTTATGACGTCATTATTATTGGAGCGGGAGCAGCAGGTCTTATGAGTGCTGTGTCTGCGCTTTCACGTGGAAAGACGGTGCTTATTCTGGAAAGCAACGACAAGCCTGGGCTCAAAATCCTCATCTCTGGCGGCGGACGCTGCAATTTCACCAACCTCTACGCTTCGCCTGAGGCCTACGTTTCCGGGAACCCGCATTTTTGCAAATCGGCTTTAAAGCAATTTACGCAGCACGATTTTATCAGCCTCGTTGAAGAAGATGGCATTGCTTATTACGAAAAAACTTTGGGCCAACTTTTTTGCGAACATTCTTCAAAGGAAATTTTAGATCTTCTCTTAAGACGCATTCGAAAACTTGGCGGAACACTCAAAACAAAAGTTCATCTTCACAAAGTGGAAAAAGAGAAAAAAAATATTTTTTATGCTCATGCTGAAAACGAAAGCTATCGCGCAAAAAATATTATTGTTGCTTGCGGTGGACTTTCTTTCCCTCAACTTGGCGCAACAGACTTTGGTTACAAACTGGCCAAACACTTTGGGCACAGCATCACCAAGCTTGATCCTGCACTTGACGGTTTTGTTTTTGCTGAAAAAGAAAAGAAATATTTTTCTTCACTCTCCGGAATTTCACTTGAGACAAGGGTTAGCTGCAACTCAAAACATTTTGAGGAAAACATTCTCTTTACGCACATCGGCATAAGTGGGCCTTCCATTCTAAAAGCTTCGCTCTATTGGCACAAAGGGGATGAAGTGTGTATTGATTTTCTGCCCAAAATTAAAAATCTGCGAGAATATTTGGATGAGAAAAGAAAATCGCATCCTAAAAAAATGGTGTTTTCACTTTTTTCACAAGATCTTCCAGATCGTTTTCTGGAAAAACTTTTTGCATACGGAAAAGTAAAAAATAAAATTCTAACTGAACTTACAAAGCAAGACATGCAATTGCTTGAAACACTTTTAAAAACATTTCGCTTCACGCCAAAATCTTGCATTGGCTACAAAAAGGCTGAAATTACCCGCGGTGGAGTAGATACAAAAGACATCTCCTCGCAAACCATGGAATCACGCCTTGTTCCGGGGCTTTACTTTGTAGGCGAAGTAGTAGATGTAAGCGGGCTGCTTGGCGGCTACAACTTTCAATGGGCATGGTCTTCGGGCTGGGTAGCGGGGAAAAATGTCTAAAATTAAAACGTAGGAAATAGTTATGATTAATATTCAATCTCTTTCAAAATCTTATGGCGCACAAGTTCTTTTTGAGGACACGTCACTGCAACTTTCGGCAGGTGAGCGTGTTGCGCTGATTGGCCGGAATGGTTTTGGCAAATCGACGCTCTTTCGTATTTTGCTTGGACAAGAACAAGAAGATCAGGGCAACATTCAAATTCCAAAAAATTATCGCATCGGCCACTTAGAGCAGCATTTGCACTTTACCAAACCAACACTTTTGGAAGAAGCCTGCTTAGGTTTGCGCGAAGAAGAAATCCACTTCGAATATAAAGCCGAGCGCATTTTGTTTGGCCTTGGTTTCACCAAAGAAGACATGAGCAAAAGTCCGCATTCGTTTTCTGGCGGTTTTCAAATTCGCTTGAACCTTGCAAAACTTTTGGTCTCTGAACCAAATTTACTTTTGCTGGACGAACCTACCAACTACCTGGATATCGTTTCCATTCGTTGGATTGTTCCATTCCTCAGGTCTTGGGATGGAGAGCTGATCATCATTTCCCACGATCGAGAATTTTTGAATCAAGTGTGCACACACACAGCACTTATTCATCGGCAAAAAATAAGAAAAGTAAAAGGTGGAACGCAAAAACTTTTTGAGCTTATCGCCACCGAAGAAGAAACCTACGAAAAAACTAGAATCAATGAAGAAAAACAACGCAAGCATGCCGAAGCTTTTATCAATCGCTTTCGTGCGCAAGCTACAAAAGCTGCTTTGGTGCAATCGCGCATTAAAGAACTTGAAAAGATGAAGGAAAAAGAAAAGCTTACCGACGTCGCTTCGCTGAGCTTTGATTTTAGGCTTCTTCCGCTGAATTCAAAAAAAGCAATGGACATCAACAACATCAGTTTTGCATTTGAAAAAACGAATCCGCTTATTTCACATTTGGAACTCCAAATAAAAACTGGTGATCGCATTGCCGTCATTGGAAAAAACGGAAAAGGAAAATCAACTCTACTTTCTCTGATTGCTGGAGAATTGAAGCCGAATGTTGGCAGCATTCATCCCAACGCAAATTTGGAAATTGGTTATTTCGGCCAAACCAATATTGCGCGGCTTGATGAAACTCTCACCGTTGAAGGTGAGGTGGCTTCAAGCAATGCACAACTCAACCGAACACAAGTGCGCGGCATTTGCGGCATGATGATGTTCAGCGGCGTGCTTGCCGAGAAAAAAGTTTCGTCTCTTTCGGGTGGAGAAAAAAGCCGCGTGCTCTTAGGAAAAATTGTGGCAAAGCCCAGCAATTTTTTATTGCTTGATGAGCCGACAAACCATTTAGACATGGAGTCCATCGAAGCCCTCACCGAAAGCATTCATCGCTTTAAGGGAACGGTTGTGATTGTAACGCACAGTGAAGAAATGATTCGCCGACTTGCCACAAAACTTGTGGTGTTCGATCGCGACAAGGTGATTGTGTTTGACGGAACCTATGATGAATTTTTGGAAAAAATTGGTTGGGATGAAGGAGAAATTCCTGCCCAAAAGGAAAAGAAAATCGAAAGCGAAAAACCTCAAATAAAAAATAAAAAAGAATTAAGAAAACTTCGAGCACAAGAAGCCTTGAAAAAAAAGCAAGCAGCAGAACCAAGTGAATCAAACATAAAATCACTTGAAGAAAATATCACGCGCTTGGAAAAAGAATTGAAGCAAGCACATGAAAAACTTATCAATGCTTCTCGCGAAGGAAATTCGCTTACTATTTCGCAGCTCTCGAAAAAAACCAAAGAGCTGGAACTTGCTATTGAGCAACAGTTTAATGAATTAGAAAAAGTATCGAAAAATTCAGAAGGCTAGTTCAACCTTTTCTCCCTCCCCTTAATCCCCTCCCACTAGGAGGGGAAAATGAAGATGGCTTCACCACACAAAAAAACGGGCAAAGAAAGTATCTTTGCCCGTATCTTTTTGTGTTCAGCTAAACCTTAGTGAGCGTGATCGGCTTCTTCGCTGCCTTCAGAACCTTCATCCATCATACCTTCATCGCCAGCATCCATTGACTCTTCTTGCATTTGCGGAGCTGCTTGTTCTGGCATTGTTTCTTCTTGAACTGCTTTTTGTGCATCGTCTGACATCATGTTATCAGCTTTTTTTGTGCATGCTACCGTTGCAGCAAGCGTTAACACCAAACATCCTAACAAAAGATTCTTTTTCATACCTTCTCCTTAATGTAAGTTTTGTTCTTCCTTAAGAACGTGGGGAAATAAGCGTAAGCCAACAAATATGTAAAGAGCAATTTTTACTGTTCTGAACGCTTTTAAGGCGTTTTTGGCAAAACAAAATTGGCTCCAAAAAGCTGCAAAGCGCCAGCATAAACACAAAAAAGATGGCAAAATATGCTTTTCTTTTTCGTTCATTATCGTAGCACACTCTTTATGGATATTTTTCTTCCCATCATCAAGCACCTCGAGGACTTAGGGCTAGATACGGCTATCGAAAATGATTCGTTGCTGTTTCAGCACAACACGGCCTCGCTTATCATCAACGTCTTCAACAAATCGCAAGGTGATCAACTCATTTTTCAAGTTGATTTTGTGTTTACCACGCAAGAACTCAACGGCGAAAATATTATCGAATCTTTTTCGTCATGGGGTGAAACGGAAGAAGATGCACTTGCCATGGCGTGCAATTCATTTTTGAACAGTTCATTTCCATTGTTGCTCAAAACTTATCTTGGCATCGAGCACGATGGTGTTTCAGAAGAAACCATCAAGGTAAAAAGCATCAAGTGGAATTTATACATCAGCCCAGCGCTGTGCATTGGCGAGGGTTCCGAAGATTACATTTCGTATCTCTATACTTATTTACTGAGCTATCTGGAACAAAAAGAGACCAAGCTGAAAAAGCACTGGATACGCGCCTTTGTGGCCAGCACTTCACAAAAAGTAATCACAGAAGTTCTCTTCGACAACGAAAACTGGGAAGAACTTGAAGACGAACTCAAAAATGGAATGCAGCCAAACATCAATGATACATATTCAAGTGTAAGGCTAGCCGTAAGCTTAGTGCCTATTGTGCATTAGAAGATTACACCTCATCCTCAAGCAACGGGAAACTGCGGATGGTTCTGTCTGAGCTGGCGGCGAAGAGGGTTTTTCCGTCATGGAAAAAGGTGATGGCGTTTACGGAACTTTTTCCGGCCTGGTAGGTGCGCAGTGAAAACTGGGCATCAAGATGAGCAATACATCCGTTGCCAAAACCAATGGCAAGCCAGCCTTGAGGATGCCACGCAAAGCAGGAGATGCTCGAACTTTTTGCAATGCCGTGCTGCGAAAGGAGTTCGCTGAGATTTTCTTCGTATACAACACTTCCATCTTTTGCATTGAGCAATGAAAATTCTTTTCCATTATTAGCCATTCCACCAACCGCCAAATGTTTTCCATCTGGGCTTAAGCTAAATGCGTAAATGGAGAATAGTTGTGCTTCGTCATAAACTCCAAGTTGTTTTTTCCAGATAATTTTTCCTGTTGAAAGCTCAAGCGCACCAACTGTGGTTGTGGTAGCAAAATAAAGTTTTTTTCCATCACGTGAAAGTTCCAAATGTTTTGCTTCAGTCCATCCATCGTCGGCAAACGGCTTATCACAAACGATTTCCGCCAAGTTAGTTTCAAAGTTGAAACCGATGAGTGCAGGTTCGTTTTCTGCAACGGTTTCGATGAGAGGAAATGTATTAAGAAGAGCTGAGTCGGTAAAATATTTAATTTTGTGCGTTCTTGAAAAAAATTCGTCTCCAAAATGCGCATTTTTTTTGGGAGTGCATGCAATAAAACTTTTATTATCTCTCCACACAAATGGTTTTTGAAGGGGAAGAATGTGCTTACATTTCCACGAAGCCGTATCAACAACCCGCACCTCGCCAGCATAGCCTTCGTACAACTTTCCCGAGCACAGCACCTTGCTGGCATCCGGCGAAAGACAGTGCGGCGCACCTGCATGCTCCACACAAGCTTGAGCCTGAAATGTTTCGGCCGAAAGCACTTGCAGCGTTGCCACTTGGCTTACAAGCTTTGGAGAAGTGCCCAGTATAATATGGGCACCGTTAAAATGCAGCAGCGACGCGGGCTTCAGCTTGCTCTGTTCACGAAAAACAATTTTTCCTTTAGGACGCTGCGTGGGCTGCAGATTTCCCTTAGAAAGGAGAAACATTTTCATGGCGCCCTTGGTTTCACTCGTTTTCGATTGATGTTGGAATAAAATATTCATTAGCCACTTCCTATCTGCTTCAGGCCATAAGAGTCAAAGCGATAATAACTTGAATAAAACATGCCTTCCAAGTACATGTTCTTCATGAAAAAAAACAAGCCTTCTCTGAGTTCTCTTTTTTTGAGAGCTCTCATTTTTGCATACATTTTTCTTTCATCCACTCAGCTTTTTGCGCACAACGTGGAAATGAGTTCATCTGAAATAAATGTGTCTGAACAGGAAATAGCTATCACAGCTCAGTTTCCGTTGCATGACATCGTTGAACATTTTCACCTGGATAAAAATAAAAATGGCGTTTTAGACGAAGATGAATTCCAAAAAAGCCTCGTAAAATTGAATGTCAAATTGTCACACTATTACAAATTATATGATGAAAACTACAAGCTCCTCCGTTTACAGCCCTGGATGTTTTCACTTTCGTCACCGCAAGCAGGCAACGAACAGCTCATTGCCAAAACCACAAGCAAACTTCCCAAAACAGGAAACAAAATCACGGTAGGTTTTTCTTCTGCCTTTTTTTTCACGATGGGGAAAGAGCACAAACACCTTCTTTCTATCAGCGATGGTGAAAAAAGCAGCAAGGCCACACTGGCCATAGGCAGCCTCAGTAAAACATTTTCGTTTACGCGCCCAAGTTTTTTTTCGTCACTTAAACACACCTTCCTTCATTTGATCGAAGGTATTTTTGATTAGAATATGTTGATAATTAGCTTCTTGTCATTCTGGGCAAAGCGAAGAATCTACTGCATTTGCGAGGAGGTCCTTCACTACGTTCAGGATGACAACACAAATAGAAAAGGTTATATGAAAATATTTCATCTCGAAAAAAATGAATTTATCGAACTTAAAAACCTGCTTAAACTTATCGACTGGTGCGAAAGCGGAGGCGCAGCTAGCACGGCTATCAGCGGCGGATTGGTGAAAGTAGATGGAAAAGTTGAACTCCGAAAACGCTGCAAACTTCGCGTTGGCCAAGTGGTGAGTTTTGAAAATCAAGAAGTGAAAATTGAAAAATAAATACTTGCAAATATGTTACGTAAATTGCTGATAAGCTCCTCCCCTCTTAGATTAAGAGGGGCCGGGGGAGTTACGCTTTTTGAGTGTAAAACAATAACCCCACCTAGCCTCCCCTTAATCTAAGGGGAGGAATAAAAACTCTCTAAACCTTCATCTTCTTCATGCTGTATTTCAGGCAACGGCGTAGCATAGCCAGCCCTCGCCAAGATAGTGTTCATGCGCTTTTGCACATATTCACCAGCTGGTAAGCGACCCCATTTTGCTGGGCTGGGAATAATGGCCACTAAAAAGGCTAGCTCTTTCCTGTTGAGAGATTGAAGCGATTGGTGAAAATAATGTTGCGCAGCATTTTCAACGCCAAAAATATTTGGTGCGAATTCAATCAGGTTTAAATAGCATTCCAAAATTCTTTCCTTCGAAAGAATTTGTTCCATGTAAGCTGCCAAAATAATTTCTCTCAATTTGCGAAACATGGTTTTGTGCGGAGAAAGATACAAATTTCGCGCAAGCTGCATCGTGATGGTAGATCCACCTCTGGCGTAACGATTTCGTTTGAAGTTTACTTCCAACGCTTGCCTCAAAGCAGAAAAATCAATGCCTTGATGCTGATAAAACTTTGCATCTTCGGCCACTACAATAGCCTGACGAAGAAAGAGCGGCAAATCTTCAAACGACGTCCAATGCAGACGAGCACTACTTTCGCTGCTTTTCATATATGAGCTTGTAGAAGGATTGGCATACCGCAAAGTGGGAATATCCAGCAGAATAATTTTCGACCACAGCAAAAGCGGAAGCAAAATAATGGCAAACAAAATGTAAGTGATTGTTCTTCTCATGGAAGAGCACCTCTATCGAAAGCCAAAAGACAAAGCAAGCTTCAGCAAAAAAGCTTTTCAGAGGAAATACTCATCGAAAATCAGACAAATGCATGATACGGATCATATCCCTTCCTGCTTTTTACTCTATAAGGAAGGCTTCTCAAAGGAGGGAATATGAAACACATCGTTACCATGTTTGTCGCAGTATTTATTTTTTCAGCATGCTCAAACTCAGAAGGAGTATTTTCTGATGCCGGCAAAATGAGTAAAATCAAGGGCGAGGAGGTTGCAACGCTTACAGCTCCACCAAATGTGCCGCCAGCCATTACAAGAAAACATGCCACCAAAGTGCTTGTTGATCTTGAAGTGATTGAGCACGTTCAAAAGATGACTGATGGCGTTGATTATACTTTTTGGACATTCGGCGGTTCAGTCCCTGGAAGCTTTATTCGAGTGCGCCAAGGAGACTTGGTTGAATTTCACCTTAAAAATAATCCAAAAAATAAAATGCCTCACAACATCGATCTTCATGCTGTAACCGGACCTGGCGGCGGAGCCACGTCCTCCTTCACTTCACCAGGACACGAATCTGTCTTTTCATTTCAAGTGATATATCCCGGGCTCTACGTTTATCACTGCGCAACAGCACCGGTTGGAATGCACATTGCCAACGGAATGTACGGCCTTATTTTGGTTGAACCTGAAGAAGGGCTTTCACCTGTTGACCGTGAATATTACGTGATGCAAGGCGATTTCTACACCAAAGGAAAATATGGCGCAGCGGGCCTTCAGCCTTTTGACATGGAAAAAGCATTAAAAGAGCAGCCCGATTATGTTGTGTTCAATGGCGCCGTGGGAGCACTTGTTGGCGACAACGCTTTAAAAGCAAAAGTGGGTGAACGCATTCGTCTTTTCGTTGGAAATGGTGGACCAAATCTTGTTTCCTCTTTCCATGTTATTGGCGAAATTTTTGACAATGTTTTCCAAGAAGGCGGAAGAGTTCCAAATCATAATGTTCAAACAACACTGGTTCCAGCTGGAGGATCAGCCATTACTGAATTTACCGTTGATGTCCCCGGAACATTCATCCTCGTAGACCATTCCATCTTTAGAGCTTTCAACAAAGGCGCTATTGGAATGCTTAAAGTTGAAGGTGAAGACAATAAAACCATTTATTCTGGAAAAGTAAGTGACAACGTTTATCTGGCTGAAGGTGGCGCTGTACAAGAACTTCCGGGCGGTGACGAAAAAGCACCACAAGCTCAAAACAAAACTGAACAAATCAAAATGGGAAAAAATATTTACATGCAAAACTGCGTTGCTTGTCATCAAGCTGAAGGACAAGGCATTACTCACGCCTTCCCTCCATTGGCAAAATCAGATTATCTTAACGCAGACACCACAAGAGCAATTGATGTTTTGCTAAATGGTTTAGAAGGAAAAATTAAAGTTAATGGCGAAGAATATGATAGCGTAATGCCAAGCTTAGAACTGAGCAACGAGCAAATTGCCAACGTACTTACTTTTGTTTACAACAATTGGGGAAACAAAGGCGTTATTGTTACTCCTGAAGAAGTAAACGCTGTTCGTTCTCACTAGATAGATATTATGGGAAAAAATGTTTTCACGTGTTGTTTAGCTCTTTTTATTTTCTGCTCCTTGGTCAAAGAAAACTTCGCTTTGGCCAAGGAATCAGAAATGGTGTTTGTCCCAGCAGGAAACTATGATCCTTTTTACCGAGACCAAGACAAAACTGACCAATCAATACAGGTAGGATCATTTTATCTCGACACCTATCCCGTTACAAACAAAGACTTTGTAGAGTTTGTAACGCTCAATAAAAAATGGCGGCGATCACAAGCTAAGTTTTTATTCCGAGAAAAAACCTATTTGCAGCATTGGACAGATGATCTTTCCGTTGCAGAAGAACTTGAAAAAAGCCCTGTGGTAAATGTTTCATGGTTTGCAGCCAGAGCATATTGTGAAAGCAAAAAGAAACGACTGCCCAGCATGGACGAATGGGAATATGTTGCGCGAGCCGGAACAAAAGCGAAAAACGGAAACAAAGAAAAAGGTTTTCTGAAACGTATTTTAGACTGGTATGGAAAGCCAAGCGTTGAAAAACTTCCGCCAGTCGGATCAACCTACAAAAATTATTTCGGCATCTTTGATATGAACGGTTTAATCTGGGAATGGGTTGAAGATTTTAATACTGTTCTGCTCACCGGCGAATCTCGCGGAGATAGTGGCGTTGAACGAAAACTCTATTGCGCTGCAGGGTCCGTTGGCACTGCAAATCCCGAGGACTATGCAGCCTTCATGCGCTTTGCCTTCCGCGCCAGTTTAAAGGCAAAATATAGCTCAAACAATCTTGGATTTCGATGTGCAAAGGAGAAATAACATGCTTCAAAAAATCTTTCTTACTCTCTGTTTTGTGTCACTGCTTGCTTGTCACCGTCAAGCACCGCAAGAAATGTCTCAACATCATGACCATGAAAGCATGGAAGCTTCAACTGTGAGTGATCAATCCATTTACTTGCTCGAATCAGCTTGGAAAAATCAGCACAACAAAACCGTGAACCTTCAAGAACTGAAAGGGAAAGTGCTGGTGCTTACCATGATTTACACCAGCTGTGAATACGCCTGCCCACGCATTGTTGCCGACCTCAAACGCATCGAAGATGAGCTTGGCTTCTTTGCAAAAAGCAAGGTTGAATATGTTTTGGTTTCAATAGATCCAAAACGAGACAAGCCAGAAAAACTCAACAGCTTTTCACTTAAAAACGAATTCGGAAAAAATTGGACCCTACTCACGGGAAGTGCATCGAACGTAAGAGAACTTGCCGCAGTGTTGGGAGTTCAATACAAACAAACGAACAACGACTTCTCACATTCCAATCTCATCAGCATCATCAATCAAAAAGGTGAAATTGCGTATCAACAACAAGGCCTTGGAACCAACCCAAGCGAAACCATTCGCCATATACAAGCGTTACTTCACTAACTACTTCGCAAAAGTGTGAATGTATTCAATCACCGATTTGATTTCAGCGTCACTGAGTGAAGATCTCCAAGCTGGCATTAAGGCGGAGAGCTTATTTGCGGCGCCACCATCTTTAATTACTTTTGCCAAATGAGCATCTGTACGAGATTGGAAAAAAGCTTTATTTCGAAAGCTGGGAGGTTTTGGATTCAATGCTGCAGAAGCTGCACCATCACCAGCGCCAGTTGCACCATGACATGCCACGCAAAACTGGTTGTACTTAGCTTTCCCAACCGCAATGTCAGCGTGTGCAAACGATGAAAAACAAAACAGACTCACCACAAAAACTAAAACGAGACTTTTCATAAACCCTCCTTTATTGATGACATTTTGAACGAACAATCACCTTCGACAAAAAAACACAAGCCCATATAAGACATCCTATAATCCACGCTATTGCTGCATATGCCAAGTGCGACACATACAAATCTGAGAGCATATGCGCTGTAACACGAGTAATCATCGCAATAAAAAACAAAACGAGCATAAACCAAAGCGCCTTAGATTTTACTTCCAATTGCTGATCATGACCTCCATGAGACAAAGTAACTCTGGTAGCAACTGCAAAAAACATAAGCGACAAGGCGCCTATAAAAATTATGTGGTTAAAATGAACTGAATATTGAGTCCAAAAAACTGCTGGCCACGAACCAAGTGCAAACATCCAAGAGCTTAACCACAAGCATTTGCTCAAGATACCTTTGCTCTTTGGAAAAAGATAAATTCGCCATTCAAACAACACAATCCAACTGAGCAAAAGTGCACGAAGTATTTTTCCGAGCCCGCTTGAAAAAAATGCTTCCACTGCAAAACTTGCATACAGCAAAACAACATACACCAGCTGAATTTTTTTCAACTTTTCATCCAAAGATGTACTCAAAAAAGGATGACCCGCATGAAGCATTGCTGGATTTACTCTGGATATTCCCATAATACTTGGAAGCAATTTTGTTCCCACGCCAAGTGCGAATCCAAAAAAAGTTCCATACCAAAATAAAATCTGTGCAAAACGAAGAAGCTGTGAAGCAAGTGGAAAAATGTCATTCACCACCAAAAGCACAACACTCACAAGTGCACTTGCCATTCCAGCACCTACAAACACAAACGCTGGTGGCAGCTTCACCTTTTTTTGCTGAAAACGTTTTTTCGCAAATACGAAGAGTGCGAAATAATTTCCTAAAAGAAAAAGATGAAAGAGAAGAGGCGAAGGAAGAAATGCACTCAAAAACAAAAAAAGAAACAGAAGGAAAAAAACTTGTTTTTCTTTTGGGCTTGCCGACATGGTATCGGTGAACTTTGGAATTGCGGTAAGCAAAAAACCAATGACACCTCCCAAAAAAAATCCGCCTATCATCACATCGGCGTGAAACGCTCTGGGGTAGAGAGAAATGTTTTGCAAAGAGAAAAGTATCCAAACACCAACACCCACAAGGCCAAAAAGAAAAGCGAACGGGAAAAAGATTTGATACGGATCATGTTGCCTAAAAAGCTTCATCGAAAAACTTCCTTAAAATTTTGCTGTTGTTTGAAGATATACAAAGTGGCTTTGTGTGCCGCCGCCAGTGTCAGCAAAAAAATCACCAGCCCTAAAATAAGAGTATCCCAATAAAAAGTCTGCGTACTTATTCCACACATATTTTCCAAGCAAATCAATTTCATGCCCAGCTATACCAGATGCTCCAACAGCACCTGCCCGCAATTGCGCTCCACTTGCGGCGAAGAGGCCATCTGTAACTTCTGGAAGAAGAAAAAAGTGATATGCACTTGAAAGGGTGATTTTTTCTGTTGGCTTTATGGAAACATTTGCTGAGAGATCGTGAATATTTCTCCAAGAAACAAAATCCATGTATCCATATTTATTGTGGTTGGTTGGAAAAAGATTGTTAAAGCGCTCAACCGTAGCTGTGTTTGGATCATCACCGGAAGCATGATTGTATTCCAAACCAATGCGAGGTTTTACGCGCGCAGCAAAAGTATAACCAACTTGAGCATGCCCCGCATAAGCTGCATGATTATTTGGCTGCGATTTTCCAAATTGACCAGCAGCTTCAACACCATAATCAAAACCTCCACCAAAATTTCCTTTCAGCAAAGCTCCAACCGTGACAATATCAAGACTGCGGCCCGCTGCAGAACCTGCTGCATTGTGATAGTACAAAAGATAATCTTCATAAGAATGATTTTTCCAGCCAGTCCATCCACCAAGCATTCCCGCCAAATACTGATTGGGTCCACTTTTAACGTTCACGCTTCCAAAAGTATCAACCCAAATGTTTTCACTTTTATATCGAAGCTTAAGCGCATCAAAAGCACGCCCCACATTATCCCAATCAAAATTTCCTATGAGTCTATCATCTCCGTAAGAAAGTTCTTGCCGGCCAGCGTAAACAGAGAATTTGCTGTCTGCTATATTTTCAAATGCAATGTAAGCTTGATGAAGATCGAAATCATCAACGTTGATTGCGTTTGCAACACTTCCGTTATTAGCGGCATTTCCTTCTTGCGCAAAAGTGCGCGAAAACTGCGGCTGAAAAAATATTCGCAAGTGTTCTATCGGCGTAACATCGGCATGAACGCGCGCACGAAGCAAAACGCTAGAATCGTTATCCTTGGCTCTTGCCGTGGTGGCCTGATAATTAAGACGCGTCTCACTCCGAAGACGAAGGCTTCCGCCAAAATCAATTTTCTTTTCATCTTCTGCAGAAGCGGTGGAAAAAGTTAAAAGCAAAAGCGGAAAAAACAGCAGGAATATTTTTTTCATTTTTTTCCTTTTTTAAAACTGAAGTGATATCGATTTGGAGGGATAGTGGGGAAAAAACATGCAAAGCACAAGAAGAGAATACCTGATTTACATCAGGAATTTCGAAACACAAAAGTAAAACCTCCTCATCCATCAAGAGGAGTGAGAAGTGTTGACCCGTCCTGATATAGGTTGACACATTGAGAGGTGATCACAATGTGGAAAACAGGCAGGGTAAAGTATAGTG
>PCXC01000031.1 GCA_002796345.1 Deltaproteobacteria bacterium CG11_big_fil_rev_8_21_14_0_20_42_23
AACATTCTTCGCTTGATTATCGGAGCCCCAATCAGTATGAAAACTTAATCAGCCTTGCCGCTTAGACAACTGTCCAGGAAACTGGGGTCAGATCACAATCTCTTCTTCGGCATCAAAGGCAAGCGAGGTCAAATTTTCGAAGCTTTCTCCACCAAAACGGAAAGCCTGACGAGAGCTACAGTCTTCAGGATTCATTTGCAGCATATATACATCGGATAAGCCAAGACTCTTTATACCTTCACTCTGCGGGAACTGGTCAGAAAAGGTAGTACCAGCAATGTAGAGTGACCCTTTGTGAAAAAATGCACCACCCGTAGTGTCATTTCCCGCTCCACCTAAAAAGCTTGAGCAAAGTGGCTCAAGCGAATCAAGATCAAGCGAGAGCACAACACCTTCCAAAGCCCCACCCGCTACAGGCTGATAAGAGCTTTCTTCACGAATGAACGGAAATGCGGCAGTGGCTTTATCAATAGTAGCAAGTACGGCTATTCTGCGTTTCTCCTCATCTATCACCAAGGACTGGCAGCGATCTTCATTGATACCACCGTAGCGTCTCACATTGACGTCTTCAAAAGTGCCATGGAAAGTGAGGAGGAAAATATCTCTGAGAGAGCGCGCGGGAACATTAACTTCGTCTTCAATATTTTCGCCCAAAAATTGCTTCGATTTTGTCCATCCACAGACGTAAACATTATTTTGCGAATCCACCTGCACTGCTATCGCCTCATCTAGATTTTCACCACCAAGATAACTTGAAAACAGCAATTCCCCTTCCGGAGAATATTTTGCAATAAATCCATCGAACGCTCCACCAGCTTGAACGGAGCCATCATAATTTTCAGATTTCAGCGCGTTTTTCATGGGAAATGCTTTTGAATAGGTTTGCCCCACCACAATGAGATTTCCCCTCTTATCGAGAGCGCTGTCCAAAATCACATCTACCTCTTGCGCAAATTGTGAAAGCTTACGATCGATGAGGCGTTCGGAAAAACCAGCTTTTGGAGAGCTTGTATCATTGGCAGCAGGCGCAAGGTGGAGCGAGAAAAAAAAGAGGAGAGAGGAATAAAAAAGAATTCTAAGTGTATACTTCAAGGTTTCCTCCTTAAAATGTTGTTTTGAATTGATTCTCTGAGTTTATCACAAAAAAGTGCTGAAGCAACCGAAGAAATACTTTGCCCCAAAAACTATACTTTGCTAGGCGTTACTCATGAAAAAAATTTACTCCCTCATTCTGTCTTTTTTCCTTTTTTCACTCTTGTTTACGGCGCACGTAAAAGCTGATGATTACGGCCCTGAAGGAAAGCGTTTTGGCGCGGGCCTCTATTTGGGCGATCCCACGGGTTTCACCGGCAAGGGTTATATCAGCGAAAAATTGGCCTTCGAAGGCATCTCCGCATGGTCATTTGTAAACGATTCTTTCACCCTTATCACGAACGTTACGTACGACTTTTTCACACTTCCGGTCTCCAGTGAAAAAGTTTCGTTTCCTTTTTATGCTGGAGTTGGTGGAAAGTTTGCTTTCAATAAAAAAGACCGTAACAATCGCAGAAACTCAGCAGGCTTACTTGTTCCAGTTGGCCTTGCCGCTCATTTCACCGAGTATCCCATCGAAATTTTTATCGAGCTTGCTCCAGGAATGGAATTTGCGCCACAAACGGAAGTGGATTTCTCAGGTGGCATCGGCGCACGTTTTTACTTCTTCTAGATTGCATTGCCCTTTTACGATGGCGCAAGCAGCAAAATAAATTCTCTCTTCTGTCCCTCCAGTTGTGCAGCTAGTTTTCCTGCTTGTCCAAAAAGCAGCTCTTCGCTTTTCATATTCAAATCAAGCGCAACACACACTTCTCTTTTTGCCTGTTCTTCGTGCAACTCGCGCAGAAGCTGAGAAAGCCGATAAGGTGTATCCATCAAAATCGTAAGTTCTTTCCTCTTTAGTACTTTTGCCAAAGCCTCTTTACGTTCCACTCCACGAGAGGGCAAAAAACCTTCAAAGCAAAAGCGTTTCGTTTCATAACCACAAAGCGCAAATGCAAGCAGGACGCTGTTTGCAAAGGGAGTGCTTGTTACTTTTATTTTTTCACGATGACATCTCGAAACCAAACTTTGGCCAGGATCACAAAAAGCTGGCAAGCCCCCATCACTCATCAAAAAAATGTTTTTTCCTCTTTTAAGCTCTGCAATCATCTCATCTTCCAACTCAAGTTGCGTCTGTTCATTAAAGTAAATAAAATGCTCAATCGCTTCTCGCGGCAAACCAAAACGAAGCCATCTTCTTCGAGCTTCTTTCGGTGGCTCGAGAAGAAAAAGATGTTGTTCAAAATCTAAACAAGCATGTTGAAGAAGTTGAAGGGCCACAGGCTCTAGCGGACTTTCTTCATCAATAGGACTTGGCACAAGGGTAAGCACTCCGGTATTCATCTTTACTCCTTTTGAAATGTTGCAGTTTTCAAAAATAACTTGAGCCCCCGGTTTCTTCCATATTGCGAACCAATGCAATTGATACGATCAAATTATGCCTATATTTGTTTGATATTATAAGGATGTTTCTGAAAACCAAGGTTCGTTAGGTTCGTTATTTTGTGAAATAAACCTTGCCCTTGCTGTAGATTCTGCTACCATTTTTACCGAACCATAGCAATAATTCGATGTGTTTTTTTATAACAATTCTTTATATATCATCTACTTAATTCTTATTTTCTAACAGCAATGGTTCGGAAGGTTCGGTAAAAATGGAAGCGTCACTTATTAAAAAAGGGATAAGAGAGCTGCAAAAAAAATCTGGCCGCTTGATTCATGTTTCAAATAAAGAATGGTATTCACTTTTTAAAGACGAAATTCGCAACTCCATCGCTATAGAAGGAATTTTTACCAATCGCACCGACCTTATCGATGTGCTTGAAAAAAATAAGCGCACGGATAAACAAAAAACAGCTGCTATTCTGGGATATTTTGATGCAGCATCGACAATTTACGAATATGCGGCAAATCAATACAAGGAAAAAGAATTTTCGCTCAGGATGTCCGACATAAGACAAATTCACACGATGCTCATGCGATATGAAAAAGAGATGGAGTTGTATGAAGGAGAGTTGGGTGAATTTCGCAACAAAACAGTAGAAGTTTCTCTCTCAACTTTTACTCCCATTAATGAATTTTATGTAAGACAGGCCATGGAACTTTTTGTAAAATGGGTTTCACATCATCTCAAGCAAAAAACTTATTCTCCTGTGAGATTATCAGCAATGGCTCACGTGTGGTTTGAGTCCATTCATCCCTTTCGTGATGGCAATGGACGCTCGGGAAGAATATTGCTGTCCTATATCCTCATCGGATGCGGTTTCATGAATATCGCTATCAAAGGTGTATCGAAAGAAGACCGTAATCGTTACTACGAATCTCTTGAAAAGGCAGATGATATTTTTGAAAAAATACATCGGGAGATTGAGAAGGGAAAGAAATTTAAGATAAGCGATGTTGATAAACTTATTCGAAAAAATGATTTTGATGAATTTGTATCAATTGTGGTGGAAAGATTGGAAGATTCTCTTTCACACCTCAAACAGATAAATGTGGAACATATGAACAACGAAGCTCAACTACCACTTTCCGACCTTGCTCATATCTACAATTATTCTCCGGATTATCTTAGAAATCTCATCAATCGCGGAAAATTAAAAGGGACAAAAAAAGGAAAAACCTGGTATGTACGTGTAAAAGATTTAGCTGATTACACCGAAAACATTGATTAAAAGTGGAAAACAAAACGGAGAAAAAATATGGGAAAATTTGCTAAATTCAAATTGGGAAAAGCTCCGGGAACCCTTGCCTATATTGGAGAAGCGAAAACTGCAACTGTCAGCATTAATCTTTTAAGATATGACAAAGAGAACATTGTAGAAGCAACAGAAAATTCACTTGAGCAATTGCTTCAAAATCGAAAAAAATTAAAAAACAAATGGATTAATATTAATGGCCTTCACAACGCCACGCTTATTGAAGAGCTTCGAAAAAAATATGAGATTCACCCTCTTATTTTGGAAGATTGTATCGACACCCAACAACGCCCAAAGCTTGAATCAATTGAATCGCATCTTTTTGCCGTTGTAAAAATGGCAACTGTAAATGAACACACATCTACCTTAGAACTCGAACAAATAAGTTTGATACTAGGAAAAGACTACCTTATTACGCTTCAAGAAAAAGAAGGCGATGTTTTTAAAATTCTTCGTGAGCGAATACATAATACCGCTTGGAGAGAACGCGCGCTGGAAACCGATTATCTCTTCTACGCACTTCTTGATACCATTGTTGATCATTACTTTCTCGTTTTAGAAACCCTCACTGAAAAAGCCGAAGCTCTTGAAGAGCAAATTTTAGAAAGTCCATCGAAAGAAGTGTTAAAAAATATTCACCACTTAAAAAGTGAAAGCAGAAGATTGCGAAGAGCTATTTGGCCAACACGAGAAATAGCTTCGTCATTGCTTCGCGATGAGTTGAAATACTTCAAAAAAGAAACCTTTCCTTATCTTCATGATCTTTATGATCACATTATTCAAGTTGGTGATTTGCTAGATTCACTTCGCGAAAAGCTCTCAAGCTTGCTTGAAACCTATCTTTCCGGAGTGAGCAATAAAATGAATGAAGTGATGAAAGTGCTTACGCTTTTTGCTGCCATTTTTATTCCGCTTACTTTTGTTGTTGGTATATACGGAATGAATTTTCGTTTTATGCCAGAACTTGAGTGGAAATATTCTTATCCTCTTCTATGGATTATTATGATTCTGATCGCGGCAGGAATGTTATTGCTTTTCAAACGAAAAAAATGGCTCTGATTTTTTTCAGCTAGACCTCTGCTCTATCTTGAGTTGATGCGTGTTTGATTTTTTCCAGGAAAAGAATAATTTTTTCAGCCACATTTACCCCACTTGACTCTTCAATACCCTTAAGACCTGGAGATGAATTTACTTCTAAAATAACTGGCCCATGATTAGAGCGCACCAAGTCAACCCCGGCAACACGTAGCCCCATAGCTTTTGCCGTTGCTATGGCAATTTTTCTTTCTTGAGGAGTTAACTTCACTTTTTCAGCGGTTCCACCTCTGTGTAAATTGGAACGAAATTCACCAGGTGCTGCTTGACGCTTCATAGCTGCAACCACTTTATCTCCAACCACCAAAGCTCTGATGTCGGCACCCTTTGCTTCTTTTATAAATTCTTGCACCAAAATATTTGCATCAAGCCCGCGAAAGGCCATGATTACAGACTCTGCCGCCTTCTTTGTTTCAGCAAGCACAACACCTATTCCTTGAGTTCCCTCTAACAATTTAATTACAAGCGGCGCTCCGCCAACACTTTCAATCAAGCCATCAATATCTTTTGTAGAATGAGCAAATCCTGTCACCGGCAATCCAATGCCTTTACGGGAAAGAAGCTGTAAGCTTCTCAGCTTATCGCGCGACCTCAAAATAGATTGAGACGACGCTGTGTTCACCACACCTTTCATTTCAAACTGACGTACAACTGAAGTTCCATAAAACGTATGCGAAGCACCAACACGAGGAATCACTGCATTAAAATCTAATTTTTGACCTTGAAAAAAAACTTCAGGTTTTTTGGAAGTAATATTCATGTAACACCGAAGGTAATCAATAACACGCACTTCGTGTCCATGTTTTTTTGCTTCTTCGACAAGCCGACGCGTAGAATACAACTTGTCATTTCGAGAGAGAATTCCAATCTTCATCTTTACCTTTATCTTTCGTGAGCAAGAAAAGATCTATGCGCATCAATTAAAAATTTTTTCTTAATAGCTTGTCTTCCGAGTAACATTCTAAACCCCATTACATCTCTACTTGTAAGTGTTACTTCAATAGGCCAAACGTTTCCCATCAATTCTATGTCTGTCACAATCACCGGTCTTCGTTCTACTTTTCCATTTGAACTTCGAATATTTCTGTATTCCAAAAAAGGAGCCTTCACTCTCACTTCTTTTTTCTTTGTGTTTTGAAAAGGATCAATGGTGAAATGCACAAACTCTTTTTTCTTGTGCGTAATAATTTCGATGTCTTCAGCATGCAAACAAGAAGATCTGGCGCCCGTATCGATTTTGGCTTTGATCTCTTTAATGCCAAGCTCTGGAAGACTTACCCATTCACGCCACCCGATAATAAGTAATTCTTTCATATCTCCTCCGGAGCGCTTGACTATGCTTTGACCTCCCAAAAAGCAATCAAGAAAGTATCATTTTGACACGGTTTAAGAATGGGCATATGTGTCTCTACATGAAAATATGGTGGGGAAAATATGAGCTTGAGAAGAATCAAGCCGGTTTTTGGAAAATTGGTCCACTTTCGCTTCATATTGAACATAAAACGCATGAATGGGTTGTAAAATCAGCTCAAGAAAATGACCCTCTTGCATCTCACCTAGAATGTGAAGTTCCTACTCAAAAAAAGAGTGAAATCATTCAGGGAAGTCTTTCTCATTTTGCCGTAATTGCTGAAGATAATCAGCTTTACCTTTCACCTATGCTTGCGGATAGGCCAATCATTACGCGGCCCGAAGAAGAGCTTTACATTTTACCTCAAGAAAAAGCGCTTCTGTATGTCAGCACTCCTTTGTGGCTTAATATTTCACTTCAAAGCGCTCATACAGTGCTTGCCGAAATTCCTCTTTATCGCCCTTCAGACACTTGGTTTGGTGAAAATACTTTAGAAGGTCAACTTTGCTATGCCAGCAAAACCTTTTCACAACTCGATTTAAGCGCCATCCCTTTAACGCCTCATCGTGCAACCACAGCGGTTATTGTGCATAACATGACAGCGCTTCCTTTTTGCTTAAAAAAATTAAGTTTACCAACTCCTTATTTATCGTTGTTCGTTTCAGAAACTCAAGAATTATGGACAGAATCCGTAAAGCTTGAAGTGAAAAGCGATTCACCTTTTGCTCCTTTACAATTGAAAGCGAAACCTCCTTTGCATGTAAAAATGGAAAAAAGAATTTGCAACCCAAGAATTAAAAGCACGCCAAATCTTGCTTTGCGAACGTTTCAAATTCTCTTCGGAAAGAAAAAAGAAATTTCAGACGAATTACTGTTTGGAGGTTTTTCTGATGACTGAGTTTCTAACTTATTTCCATGATCTTCTTGGCCCAGAAAAATTTATTCCTCTTTTAAGAGCTCTTGTTATTCTTGCTGTCGGCTTTTTTATTTTCCGCATCACAAAAAAAAGCATTCTCAAACTCACTTCCTCACATCTTAATCGACAACAAGTGATGCTTCTGTGGAAAATTGTCAGCTTTCTTTTTTCTCTTCTTCTCTTCACTTTGGTTTTAAATGAACTTGGTTTTTCACTGAGCATTCTTCTAGGCGCTGCGGGAATTCTTACCGTTGCCTTAGGCTTTGCTTCACAAACAGCAGTTTCAAATCTCATCAGCGGCCTCTTCCTTATTGGTGAACGACCTTTCGTAGTTGGCGATATTATCGAAATAGACAGCGTTACTGGCGAAGTGCTTTCCACTGATCTTCTTTCAATTAAACTTCGAACCTTTGATAACTTGTTAGTGCGCATTCCAAACGAAGTTGTTTTGAAATCGAAATCAACAAACAACACACGTTTTCCTATTCGTAGATTTGATGCACAACTTCTTGTTGCCTACAAAGAAGATATTGATCATGTAAAAAACGTTCTCCACGAAGTGGCAAATAAAAATATTATCTGCCTTGATGAACCTCGCCCTCTTTTCATTTTCAAATCCTTTAAAGATTCTGGCATTGAAATTCAATATTCACTTTGGTCTAAACGTGAACATCATCTTGAATTAAGAAACACCTTTTACAGTGAAGTAAAAAAAGCCTTCGAACGCGAAGGCATTGAAATTCCTTATCCTCATTTCAGTATTCGTACTGCATCACATACAAAACCATTTCCTGTTGAAACTTACATTCCAAAGAAAAAAGAAAATCATGAATGAACAAAATAATTATGGCCTTGTTTTATCTGGAGGCGGTGCCCGCGGAGCCTATCAGGCTGGCGTTTTGAAGGCTGTTGAAAAAATTATTTGCAAACGAAGAACTGATGCTGCTCCCTTTTCTGTGCTCAGCGGAAGCAGTGCTGGCGCCATCAACACCGGTTTTGTGGCAGCCAAAATTGACGACTTTTCTATTGCCATTCGCGATCTTTGTTTGGCTTGGTCCAACATTACTTCACAAGATGTCTACAAAATAAATACTTATGCCTTTTTGAAAAACTTTTTTCAGTGGATTGCACAATTAAGTTTAGGGTCATTTTACAAAGAGAAAAAAACAAGATTCCTTTTTGACACAACCCCACTCATTGCTTTTCTCAAAGCCACCATCGACGAAGATAAAATTCACAGCAATATTACCGAAGGAAAACTCAAAGCACTTGCTATCACTGCGTTTAATTATTCTTCCGGTTTCAGCCAAGTTTTTTTTGACAGCACACATTCCATTGAAGGATGGAAACGCTTTAGACGAGAAGGCATCAGGACAAATATTCGGTTAAAACACATTAGTGCATCGGCTTCTATTCCGCTTTTGTTTCCCCCAGTTGAAATTGATGGTCACTACTATGGAGACGGCGGACTGAGGAATTACACGCCTTTGAGCGCTACTATAAAATTGGGAGCGAAAAAATTGTTTGTGGTTGCTGTAAGAAAAAAGAAACCTCTTCCAGATCCAAATGCTCCCGTTATTTTTCCAAGTCTTGCCAGAGTTATCGGGCTCGTCTTGAACTCTGTCTTTCTTGATTCCATCGACATCGACCTCGAGCGGCTTGAATACATCAACCAAGCTATGAATGGAGTCACTTCAAAGGAAGATATTCCGTTTAAAAATATTGATTTCTGTGTTGTACGGCCTTCGGAAGACTTGGGAAAACTAGCCGAAGATTATTCGAGTTATTTTCCGCGAACGGTTTCTTATTTGCTGAAAGGGCTTGGAAACCAAAAAGAGTCTTCAGATCTCTTGAGCTACCTTCTTTTTGAACCAAGTTTTACCAAAAGGCTTATTTCTCTTGGCTATCATGATGCCATGGCAAAAAAAGCTGAAATCGCACATTTTTTCGGACGCTAAAAAACTCGGGAGTTCCTCAAACAATTCCTTGTCATCACGAGGAGCATAGCGACGTGGTGATCTCCTCTGGCAATTCTGATTTTGCTATAGTCAAATACTTAAATTGTCCGAGGAGATCCTTCGTTCCACTCAGGATGGGCATAATGGCAAAAAATGTGTGCTCGAGTTACCACTATCCTAAATAAATTCAAATAGTT
>PCXC01000032.1 GCA_002796345.1 Deltaproteobacteria bacterium CG11_big_fil_rev_8_21_14_0_20_42_23
TCACGAATACGCTCATATTGAGCTTTTGTAAGTTCCATCCCTCCCACATCTCACTTTATCTCTTCTTTGTCAATTAGTGTTAACACGCCCTAAACTGAAACTCCTTCCTCGCGGCCTTCATCCGGCACGTTTTGGAGAAATCTTCGCTCAGTTTTTCAACAGCAAAACTATTTCTGACGATAGAGTCATCGACAGCACTGAAGAGTATGGACAAATAAAAAGCTTTTTGAATGAACTTGCCTTTCAAGATCTCTTGGAAAAAGGAAAAAAATTCTTAGAAGGCTCTTCTTCGCAGGTTGAAGACTTTACACGTGATGATTTTTTTGTCCTTCAGCAAATACTTGAGAAGCGATTTTCGCATTTTGTTACAGCAAATCAACACGAACGACTCACAGAGTTTTACAACAGACTCGATCTTAAAAAACTAAGCAGTGAAAGCGCGCTTCATTCTCTTGAAGACAAAATCCCTTCGCTCAGTCAGCTCACCGGCTCTTTATTGGAAAACAAATCTCTTGATGAACGAAAGCAGCTCGAAGTTGATGGCTTTATTCTCTCTGTGCTAAAACATAAGCCCGAACACATAAGTATTACCATCTTCAATGACATTTTAAAGCAGCTCAACCATAGATCTGAAACTTTACAAAATGCTATCCTTGGAAAACCTGGAAAATCGCCCAGTTCAATTTATGCTGATTTTCTTCAAAAAGCCGAAGAAGGCATCGGCCCATCTGGAGCCAGTGATTACAAGCATATCCTCGTGTGGGGAACTCATGTTGGGCATCCAGCTGCTTACGCAGCTTACTTGCATGTTCTTCAACATTCATCCCATCCATTTTGGAAAATAAATCCAGAAGGAAAACAAACAGAATGGTTGTCACTCTCACCATTCATTAAATACGATCTTATTGAAAATATTCTTTCTCGTGATGATGTCCCCTCTGGAATAAGAGCAGATCTTAAAGCTGGTTTTCAAAGCTTTCGAGAGAAAGCAAAAGCTACAGTCTCTGAAGAATACCGAAAATATACTCCAGTTGGTATCGCGCTGTTGATTGAAGTTCAAAGTTTCCGTGACAAAAAACTTTTTGGAAATCTAGAAGAAATTTACAAACAAAACCATTCAAAAAAAGAATACAAAGAACCAGACTATTCCAACCTGGGCACAGCACTGATCAATGATATGTTTAACAACTCAGGAGCTACAAGCATTGCAATGACCCTAGCAGACCTGTCTCTCTGGCGCGGTAATTCAATTGGCATGGAAGAACTGAAGCGAGTGGTCAACGAAGGACAAGGTGGAGTAAGCGAAAGCTTAGATGAACTCTTTACCATTGAATCTCTTGCTTCACAAAGTAGAAATGTCATGGAAGAGAGACCTATTGCACCAGAATTGGATGAAAAACAAAAACAATGTTCTGAAGATGCATTCGATTTTTTTGATAATGGCATCAATGTAAAAGCCGTTCTTGCTTGGACTGAGAAAAAAGCTCAGGGAGGTGGAAATAGTGGCATTTATCAAATTCAGAGAACTTTTTTAAAATTCGAAGATCTCCTCAAAAAATATCCCAAAAAAATAATCCACAACGCATATGAAATTTATATTGGGGGCGTAAAAGCAAAACAAAATGATCTCGACTTAGGTTTCATTGATACACTCGAACGCAGCGGAAAATATAAGAGCGAACAAGAAAAACCCATCGATGCGCTTGCCTTTGTTTTTCGCAATGAAGACGACAGAAGAAATGAAAAGGCCTTTGGAATTATTACACAACTTGCCACGGAAGCATTGAAGGAAGATGGCAGCAGAGATCAAAATACTTTAGCAAAAAAAATGCTCGAAGATTTAGAATCTGCCCTGGTCTCTAGCGAGCATATCCAAGCCTTGCTCGAGCAAGCGAGCTACGAGCATGACGATAGACTACAATTCAAGATGCATTTTCAGTATAACAGCAAAGCATTTTTGAATGACACGCCAAAGTTCAAGCAAGATGCTGAACACCTCAAGCAAAACAAAAATGTTTATGTGGGAATTTTAAAACGTGCAGCAGAAGAAGACGGCACATTTACTCTCAGATCAGCAGGAAAATTATTAGAAATGTATCAATTATTTCATGAAACCAAAAATGAACCCTTTTTAAAAGAAACTTTGGTCACTTTGGATATTCAATCCATTGTTAAACACTTTGAAACCCGAAGACCATCAAATACATCAGCAACTATTATTATGAGACTTGCCATGCTTGGAAACCAAAAGGCCATGCAATATCTCTTCACGGCTTGGAAGGCGAATCCTCGTAATATAAACTATCTTCTTACTGAAATGCTTAATAATGATAACTTTGAACAAGCTCAGCAAGAAGTGCTCAACTTCGTGGAAACTCAGCTGTATGGCGAACATCCCGACGAAGCCTTTTTACTTTTAAAAGCTGCTGCCAACAATAGAGTTGTGGGTTCGTTCGAAATTCTTGGCCGCTTAGCACGCTTTGATGAACAGTTTCGCGATCAAGCCGTTGAACTTATCTTCACCCGAAATGCAGATGGAGCGCCTTCGTTTGAACAAGAGCTTGTTCGCAATCAACTGATCAACGACTGGGTAAATCTTGTAGACAGTGATCAAGCGAGTGAAGAGTTCATTTCTTATTTAAGCGATATTGCAAACAGTGAAAATTCTGTTCCTCTTTACGATTTAGAAGATAGCATCGCCTCCTACAACGAACGCAGAGCTGAAGAAGCAAAAGCAGCGGCCGAAGAAGAAGCAAGGAAAGCGGAAGCTCCAGCAGAAGCACCTGAAGATTCAACTCCAGCTATCACCCTTGGCGCTATTCCAAATAGTGTTGATAGTGAAAACGAAGATGATGTCGACCTACAAGAAGTTTACAGCCAAGCCTTAAACACAACAAACATCGGCATCAGAAGCCATGCCATTGATGTACTTTTTGAACATATCAACTCGCCAACCCAAGGTGCAGATGCCGCTGGATACCTTCGTGAACTTACGCTCAATCTTCCAGTTAATGAAAACGGAAGTATGTTTATCGAAAATATTATAAGTGGGCTCTTGCTTACACCAACTTCTACCACAAACACGATAGATGCTCTTGATGACCTTGTGGCATACTGCGAATCTTATATCAGCACCGAAACCGAACGTTGCAGTGTCATCTTAAGTGCCATGAAGGAAAGCGATACTGCACCCTATTCAAGTTTGGCTGCGGATTTGCTCGCTACTCTTGAGAGTGAAGAATAGAAACACTTCACTTGCAGAGCTAGATAAGGCTTGCTAGGACATGCGGTGCTTTAATAAAATTTAGCGCATGTCATCGCGAGGAACTGAAAGTGACGTGGCGATCTCGATTTTAGAATTGTCAGAGGGGATTGCCCGCCTGCCGGACGGGCAGGCCGCGCTTTGCTTCGCAAAACTCGCAATGACAGAATTAGCAATATTGTCTACACGCCGTAATGAGCAAGCCTATGAAAAAGCAATTATCTTCATTTCCTCATTCATTTTTTTCTAAACGCCACATCTTTTTTCTGGCGCTGCTTCTTTCTCTTGTTCATATCTCCTCACTTTCTGCAGAGACAAACAAAACCTTTTCACAGCTAATGCAGCAGCCAAAGGTCTTGGCGCAAATTACGCCACGAGATATCTCTCCCAAAACTCTCCACACTTTTTATGCATCACATCACTACAAACAATTCTGGACTGATGAAAAAAAATTGAATGACGCCGGAATTGAACTGATCAAAATAGTACTGAGCAGTAATAAAAAAGGACTCTCACCAAAAGATTATCACCAAGATCTTATCGTAAAATTGTTGGCAACGAAAAAAGGAAAAATAAAGTGGAAGCGAAAATTAAAACCACAAGAGATAGCTTCGCTTGAACTTGCTCTCACTAATGCAGCCCTCAACTACACTGTTCATCTGCATCGCGGAAAGTTAAACGATGAAACATACACTCCACGAAAAGTAAGTGACGTTGAAAGACAAAATATAGCGCCTCATCTTTTTAAAGCTGCAACTGAAAAAAAACTTGAAGATTTTTTTTCGGCATATGAGCCCACATTAAAACTTTATGCCAATTTATTGGATCTTTTAGAAGAAATAGAAGAGTTCGTTGAAAAAACTTCAGAATGGAAAACTATTCCACCTCAAGAAACCATTGAAACCCTGAATGAAGAAAAACCATCTCTCCCGCTTATCCGCTCTAGGCTTGCGTTTTGGGGCGATCTTAAATCACGCCATGATAATGCAAGCATGCTTTATTCTGAAGAAGTAAAAGAAGCAATTATCACTTTTCAACATCGTCACGGTTTAGAATCTGATGGAAAAATAGGCAGACAAACCATTCAAGCATTAAATGTGAATCCTCAAGAGAGAAAAAATCAAATCATCGCCAACCTCGAACGTCTTCGCCATCTTCCTCATACCTTAGAAAATCGTTACCTTTGGGTGAACGTTCCCAACTACAGCTTGCAGCTGTTTGAAAATGAAAACGAACTCATCAACATGAAAGTAATTGTAGGCCAAGAAAAACGGCCCACTCCAATTTTTCACAACACCATCCGCTATATTGTTTTTAGTCCTGTTTGGAATGTACCCTACACTATTGCCGTTGAAGACAAAGTGCCTGAACTTATACAAGATCCAAGCTATGCAGAAAAAATGAACTTACTTGTTTATCACGCCGCAAATGGAAAAGAAGAAATTGATCCCACAACTATTGAATGGGAAAAATACAAAGATGCAAAAGAAGATGAATTCCCTTTTCGCTTTGTTCAAGCGCCTGGAAACAACAATGCTCTTGGCCATATGAAATTTATGTTTCCCAATAAGCATGCGGTTTATCTTCACGACACTTCAAGTAGATCGCTCTTTCAGAAACACCACCGCGCTTTTAGCTCTGGATGTATTCGCCTGGAAAAGCCCATGTGGCTTGCGCAATATCTCCTAAACGATAAAAAAAATTGGGGCGAAAAGAAAATCTTTGAATCCATGAACAAACCAGAAGAAACAACAGTCTATATCAAAAAACCACTTCCTATTTACATCAATTATTGGACCGCATGGAAAAACAAAGAAGATAAAATGGAATTTCGCGAAGACATTTACAAGCTCGATCGAAATATTTCAAACCATTTGCTGTCGACGGGAAAGCATTGATGGGATTATGTTTATCGCTACAATAACTCACAAATTTGAAAAAGAGCTATTTTGATTTTTTTATCTAACCCAGCTCTTTCTTCCAAAAGTAAATAATCTCTTAGTTCATCATCAATGTCTTTTTGTGTGAGCTTTTTAGCTTGATCCATTAACCTTTCTTTAAATTCTTTAAACGTCATTTGTTTTGGTAATTTCACTTTTCTTTGCGAGTGAACATTTTTCAAACGCACTTTCAACGTTTCTTTATCCGGTTTGATTTTTAAAATAGAGTGGAAAAAGTAGATATCATAAAGATCCCTTATTAAACCTCGTTCATTCCAAGCGGCTAATTTATTTGAAAGCGAAACATCAAAACTCATTACCGAAACAATATGCGGGAATTGATTATTTTGCTTTGAAAGCGAACTTGTACTTATAGGTTCTGTCTTACACGCTTTCGAAACATTCACCTCAATTTGAGTTTGATACTGTTGATATTGTATTGATACGCGAAGCGAAGTTGAGTGAAATGCTGCTTCAATTTTTGCGCCTGGCAATTCTTGAAGCAATTTTTTAATCAAAGGATACACCTCTTTTTTTGATGAAAAAGGAACAAAAACATAATCCAGATCATTTGTATAACGAGGACAATCCAGCAGCCGCAAAACCATACCTCCCTTGAGAATAGCGTTCTTAGGATAAAGTTCAGCCATTCGGTTTATAATCCAAACCATCAGTGCTTCATTTGAATGAATATCAATCATGAAAGAAACTCCTTACAAAGCTTACAAATTTTTTATTTTTATATTTTTTGAGATAACGATCTATAATTTTTAAATTAAGTTTCTCGAGGGCAATGTCGGAAAAAATATCGAAAGAGTATCGTTGTCCCTTAAGGTGATAATAGAGCGTGTCTAAAAAAGCTTTTTCTTTATTTGCCATCCAAATGCCGTTACTCACTTCAAAACCAAAAAACAAATGTGGTGAAATACCTAAATGAATAATCTCCCCATATGTACTTTGGTATTTTCTTTTTTTCCCAATTTTTATTGCATATACGGTTTTTGCTGGAACTGAACCAATCAGCATGTGTTTGCTTAAGGCAGTACCTAAACTTAGATATGATTTTGCTTGAAGTCTTTGACTTAGCACTTCTAAATTTGGATTTTGAGAAACAAATATTCCTCGAATAAATGAAGTGAGAATGCCTTCTTTTTCTAACTTACTCACCTCGCGATAAAACTGAAGTTTACTTCCAACTTGTAAAAGGGTTTGTAGCTCTGAAGTACTGAAAACCCCTTCATTTTTCACCAAAAAATCAGCTATAACTTCCTGTTTTTTCTTGTTTAATTTCATACGGACAGTAACTATACAAAAACTGATACTTTCTGTCCATATAAAAATTCTGGTACTAGCTCCTGCGTCTCATCCATCGCTTACAATTTTGCTTCAATGGCCCGCGCTATTTGATTTCTCACTTCGTACAGCGCATTTGGATCTACCGCTGTCACTCCTTGCACATCCGGAAACAGTTGCTGTGCAAATGCCTTTGCAAGATCTTCTTCGCCTAGACTTTTGAGCATATTCAAATATTCGTAGTCTTCTAAACCCTCGCGAATAAGCTTAAGCCGCATTGAAGCAAGTGGAATACCTCGTTCACCACCGATACGAGACGGCAAACCCGGATACAACAAGGTTCCGTCGCCTGATCCTGAGAAAGCACACAAACCTCCCTCATTCCATGAGCTGGAGAGTTGTTCGGCAACTGAAAAATAAAGTTCTCCTCCAACATCCTGCTGGAACGTAAACCATTCCATTGCTCTTGCTTGCAACGCTGAAGCATCTATCACATACGAAGGATAACCCGTAAACCCTTCTCCCACGCTGGTTTCACAACCATTTCCACATCCATGGGAAAGACAAGATTGATACCACCACAATTCATGCTTTGGATTTGAGCTGAGAAAATCATCGTAATCGTCGCGCTCTCCAAACGGCAAACCTGTGCCAACCCAGTTAATTGCGGGAACTAAAATATCAATCAGTGAAGTAAGATTATTTGCCTTCGCTTGAGGAAAACCTGTGGTCACCAAAGTCTGCATGCCAGACAATTGAACAGCAGGCGCTATTTGCTGAATGGACTGCCAAGTACAACCGTTTGGTGGCTCATCACAAGTGTAGTGAAAAAGTGTTGTTCCGTTCCAAGCTTTTTCTTGCCAATGCTGCATGCGGAAGAGCAGCTCTTGCGGAATGTTTTGCACACCTGCTGCGAGTTCAGATCGCATGCTGGTAAGTTTTGCGAAGGGAAGCCGTGTTTTATTACTCCCTTTTAAAAAGGGTTCGTAGAGTTCATCAAAGTGATTCCAACTCTGCCCTTGCCGTGGCCAGCCGTACACAAATGAATCGAGTGAAATGCGATGGTCCAAAGCAAAACGTGCATACATCGTATTGTAATATTCTATTCCAGCATCTCCACCACACTCATTGTACCCTCCATGATGTGCACCGCACGCAGCATCCCAGCCAATACCAAACGCAGTTTTCAAACTTGAAGTTGAAGGAAGCGCAAAATTATAGACATGAAGCGAAATGGGAACACTCATATCGCCGTCGCTCGTTTGAAGGTTTACCGTTCCCAAATACGAGCCAGCCTCAGCATCTTGTGGAACTAAAACTTCAATCCACAATACTCTGGTTTCGTTTGGAGCAATCGACAAAGGAAAGATATTTCTTTTTTCATGAAACACTTCATCTTCTGCTGGAATAAGAGGATCTGGCCAAAACCCTGCGGCACCTTCATCGTTTGAAGCTTGGGGCACGTGATAAAGTTCCTCAAGATAAACAGTAAATTGCTCTTTTGGAATGACATGGTTATTTTGATGAGAGAGATCCGAAAGCGTAACAGCCTCAATCTGCTTTCCCAAAGCTTCACCATTCATCACCACCTGAAAAGCTTCGAATTCATTTTTCGCTGCAGAAATGCCAAATGTTTCAACGTAAGGAACAGCATCTTGAGGTCTGTATTTTCTGTTCACTTGATCAAGCCCTATCCATTTCGGAACAGCGCTGACATCCACACCAATTTCTTCAATGACTGGCGTTGTGGGAAACCCTTCCGAAGGTGGCGGTGACGACGTGAGGCTCTTTGTTTTTGTTCCCGACGAACCGCAAGAAAGAAGAAAAAGGAAAGAACAGAACAAGGTGAAGCGCTTCATCGAAAGCCTCCTTTTTTAGATATTTTTTTCATAGGCCGCCGAGTCTAAACTTTCTTTTTAGGGGAGAGCAAGATTAAAAAAACAGGAACCATTTCTTCTGAGGTTCCTGTTTAAATATTTGAAATACATCATAATTTTTAAAGCGAGCTCTTAGCCAGCAGTATACTTTCCCAAAGTAGCAAGGCCGTTGCATTCAATGCGGTGAAGAAAAACTTTTTTTGCTGAAGAAATGTTTTCTTTTTTTCCAGCCCAAGCTTTTAGCGTGTCTTCTTGCAAAGCCCGACCATAGGAAAAACTTAGATTCCAAGGCAAATCACCAAGTTTATTCATGGCATTTAAATGTTCAGTTGCCGCGATAGAACTTTGGCCGCCAGAAAGAAAGACGATACTGGGAACTTCCGCTGGCACGTATTCTTTCAGAAGAGTCACCGTTTCTTTTGCCACTTCATCAACACTTGCTTGCTGTGCACATTTTTTTCCAGAGATGATCATGTTTGGTTTCAACACCATGCCTGGCAAATAAACTTTTGCTGCGCGAAGTTCATCAAACACAATTTTCCATACTTTTGCAGTTACTTCACGACAACGCGAAAGCGTGTGAGCCCCGTCCATCAACACTTCCGGCTCGACAATGGGAACAATGTTGTTCTCTTGGCAAAGAGCAGCATAGCGTGCAAGCGCATGCGCATTTGCTTTTATGCAATAATCACTTGGAAGAATTTCGTTGATTTCAATCACCGCTCTCCACTTTGCAAAGCGAGCGCCAAGTTCGTAATATTCCTTCAAGCGCGTTGAAAGCCCATCGAGCCCTTCGGTAATTTTTTCACCTGGAAAGTTGGGCAAATCTTTGGCACCCATATCCACTTTGATTCCCGGGATCACTCCATTTTGCTCAAGGTATTTTGGAAATGGAACACCATCGTCAGTTGATTGACGAATCGTTTCATCGTAGAGGATAACTCCGCTCATAAACTGCTCGGCACCTTCTGTTGTGAAAAGAAGTTGGCGGTAGGCTTGTCTGTTTTTTTCGCTTGATTCAACTTGAATGGTATCAAAACGTTTTTTAATCGTTCCATTGCTTTCGTCCGCGGCAAGAATGCCTTTTCCTTTTGCTCCCATTGCCTTGGCAACGCGCTCTAACTGTGATGTGTCCATATTCTCCTCCTTGTCCCTCGTTTGGCTATCGCCTTAATCCCTCACTCTTTGAAGTACAAGAAAAAAATCAGTTCATCTCATCTCCATTTGCAAAGGAATCTGGGTGCGAACATTTCATGGCAAGCGAGAAGGACTGAGGAATATTTCCCGTTAATAACTGGTGGGGTTTGAGGTATTCGTACAGTTGTCCATAATGTTTTACTTCGTTATTGCTCACTCTTCTTATGACATGATGCGGGCTTAACCCTTCGTGTGATTTCAAGCCCATGGCGCCAATGAGTTCAGCCATCCCCTTCATGGTTTCTTTATGGTACATCATCACACGTGTTCTTTTGTCACTCACCACCAAGCCCGCAACAAGCTGAGGGTCTTGAGTGGTCACACCTGTTGGACAATTATTTGTATTGCATCGCAGTGCCTGAATGCATCCCAGCGAAAGCATGAACGCGCGCGCAGCATAGATGGCATCTGCACCTAAGGCGAGCCGCTTAATCATGCCAAAGGCTGAGGTCATTTTTCCCGCGGCAATAATTTTAATCATGCCTCGTAAGCCAAAACCAACAAGGGCATTGTGAATAAAGATAAGCGATTCTGTCGTTGGTGTTCCTACATGGTTGGAAAATTCTAGTGGCGCAGCGCCCGTTCCCCCTTCGCCGCCATCTACAGCAATATAATCTGGAGTGATTCCGGTTTTATGCATTGCTTTGCACAAGGCCATAAACTCTCTCTGCTTCCCCAAGCAAAGCTTGATGCCAACTGGTTTTCCGCCAGAGAGTTCTCGAAGCTTTTGAATAAACTGCATCATTTGAACTGGCGTTGAAAAAGTAGAATGCGCTGGTGGCGAAATAACAGGCTTGCCAAGAGGAACATCTCTTATCTGCGAAATTTCTAGATCTACTTTTCGGCCTGGAAGAATTCCACCATGGCCAGGTTTCGCCCCTTGCGAAAGTTTGAGTTCAATCATTTTCACATTGTGATGCGTTGCTTTGCGGGCGAAGGTGGTTTCGCAAAAAGTTCCATCTTCTCTTCTGCAGCCAAAATATCCCGTTCCAATTTGCCAAATAATATCGGCACCAGGTTCAAGGTGATACTTGGTGATTCCTCCCTCACCTGTATTTAAGGCGAAGTGACCGTCTTTTGCGCCGCCACTTAAGGCCATAATTGCATTTTTGCTGATGGCTCCAAAGCTCATAGCAGAAATATTCAAAATGCTTGCGGTATAGGGTTGTGTGCAACGTGGTCCACCAATAGTGATGCGAAGATGTTCGGGATCAAGATGTTGGGGTGCAAGTGAATGGTTTACCCACTCATACCCGGAAGCATAGACATCACGCTGAGTTCCGAAGGGCAAGGTATCTAGCTGCAATTTTGAACGTTGATACACCACGGATCTTTTTTCTCTGCTAAAAGGCTTTCCGTCCGTATTTGATTCAACGAAATATTGATTTATTTCCGGGCGAATAGATTCAAAGAGATAGCGAAAACGCCCAAGGATTGGGAAGTTACGACGAATGGTACTTTTTTTCTGAAAGTAATCTTGAAAGCCAAGCAGCAAAAAAGGCCCTACCAAAACAAGTGACCACAGCAAAACCGGGAAGGAAAAATAAAACCAAACCTCTACTATTATGAGTGTTATTGAAATAAATAAAAAAATTCTTCTCATATTTCCCCCTTAAGCTCCATTTCTTTAGCGTACTTAAAATACTCTGTCGACCTTTCATGTTTTAGCTCTTGACACATCGCCCGCAAATGCATATACGGCGAGGAATGCAGAACAGACTTCATCATCATGCTCATCATATCCCATAGGGGAAGGTGAACGTGTAAGCTGCAAAAAGAACAAACACTCTCAACACCGACCCCCAAAGGTCGGTGTTTTTGTTTTATCTGTTCATTGTAAACACTGACGAAAGGGGGAAAAAAAGGATAGAAAAACGTGACCTCAACATTTTCTCCGCTGGCCACATTACCAACACTTTCCACACCACTTCGCCTACCAGCATTGCAAGCTTGGTGGACATCTCCAAGTCTCACTCAACATCGCCAACTTGTCTTGCAGCACGCAAAAACACTTGGTTCTTTAAACCCTCAACAAGCGCAAGAGCTTAAACTCATTGAAGAAGCCGGCGATAAGCTTCCCGCAGCAAATGCCTTTGAACTTGTGCGTAATCACAAAATTGATGCTCTTTTGAAATCGATCAAACCAAAATCTCAAGGAGCTCGCTACTATACAGACAGAACTGAAAGGCTCTGGACACAACAACTTCCCTTTATTCTCAACTGGATGGATCAAGCTCTTATTACCGTAAACGCAAGAAAAGCACCAAACAGATTTGGCATTGATACCAGCACATTTGCCGCAGCTTGTAGATTGGAACGAGGCGCACTTTCTGTACTGCTCGCTTCTTCAAAATGGAAAGAAATTGCCAGAGCTTACCAAGACAGTTTTCGCGATGAAAACATTCCAGTTGGAAATCCTCTCTTCACAGATGAAGTCTTAGAAGTTGTAAAAAACGAAGCTCAAAAAAAAGCTAGCGCTCCGTTCACCCTTACTTTCAACAAATCTCTTCGAGCTGAAACCTTTGTTCCATCTCGTTTTGCTGCCGACGCACCTCAAGTACAAGGTGCACTCTTTTGTTATCCTGGCATTGGCAGGCTGGGATATTCTGATTTGCCTTCACTTTTTCCTGCAGCCTCAATTCTTTCGGATCTTCGAGAGGCTGATGGTCCAAAACGGATTGTAAATCACCAAGCCGCAAAGCTTTTTGCAACGGGTCTTTCCTGGCCACACCATGGTGGAGGCGATCAAGATCTTCCACTTGAAGAGCTGATCACAACTATTGATGCACACGCGAACTCCGTTGAAAACAATACCCTTCCCAAAATTGCATTAGGCCGTAGCTTTGGTGGCAGCACTTTGCTAGACTACATTCTCGCGCATCCCCAAACCTTTGCATCAGCATTTATTGTTTCAGCTTACAGCCCTGCGTTTACCAACTTTGTTTTGGCTTCGCTTGGAAATGAGGCGCGAGAGTTTAACTATCCCGGTTGGAAATGGGTCTTGGAACTTGATGGTTACTTTGAAGGAGACACTCCGGAAAGCCTTAGCCCAGAAGTATTTCAAGCCATGCAAGATGCTGCAAAGAAAACATCAACAGCCGCATATTGGAAAGCAAAAGCTGCACACTCACAATGGAAAATCCCAAAAAAACTTGAAGCACGTTTATCTGAGCTAAGAAAACTTGATCCAAACATCGATGAATTGTGGAAGCGTGATTGGTCGTTAGAAACAGAAGATGAAACAAGAGCGCGTGAAGAAAAACTGAAAGCGCTTCGAACTGAAGCAGGTTTTGACGAAATAAAAACTGAAGTAACTTTATTATGGGGAACAAACGACGATCAATATCCTCAAGGAGTAAATAACGAAAATCCCCTCTTCACCACTCGCTCTTTTTATCAGGCACTAAGCATAGCCTTTGGCTTTAAACTTTTGCCTTACTGTGGCGGACACGATCCGTTCAACACGAGAACGACAAATCAAAGAGTACGTGAAGAGGTGATTGCAACACTTAGAGCTAAGGTAAGAGAAAGTGTGGATTCTTCCACCTTGTCATCCTCGCGAACGCGGGGACCCAGCAATTAAAACACTTTGCTGTCATTGCGAACGAAGTGAAGCAATCTCCTCTGACAATTCTAAAACCGAGATCGCCACGTTTCACTCGCGATGACAAAGCGGTAAATTACGCACCACAGAAAAGATCACTCTCAAGCACGATGTCTCTTAAGTTTTTTCCTTTTTCATATGCAGACAGCAAAAGATCTGCTGGTGAGCTTTTGCGGATGATGGCCATTTCTTCAAGTTGTGCGAAGGCTTTTTCTTCGAAGGGTGAAATGAGTTTTTTTAGCTTAAGCCTTTCAAGTCCGCTGCGAGCAAGTTTCATCACTTGTGCTGCACATTCCAAAAAAGGATAAGGCCCAAACATGCCTTGCATTCCCTCTTTTGCTGCAGACGTAAGCGCTTCCCTGCAAACTGACACGTCAACAAAATCAAGCAAGAGCGAAAGATCGTTCAACGCTTCTTCATCATACACAAGCGACTTCAGCAAAACTGGAAGTGCAAAGGCTAAAACACAAGCTTGACGATCACAACTTCGCACTTCCAAAAATGACTTCAAACGAATTTCGGGAAACAATGTAGAAAGATGCAGATTCCAATCATCACTGTTTGCTTCATGTTTCTCAAAACCATTTTGCAAAAAATTTCGAAAGGTTTGATGCTTGTTCACTACCACTTTTCCATCACGAATTAAAAAGAACATGGGCACATCAAGCGCATATTCAACATAGTGTTGGAACGAAAAACTTTTTTCAAAAAAAAGCGGATGCACTCCACAACGGTCTGCATCGGTATACTGCCAAATATAGGCCCGGTAAGACTTGTAGCCGTTTGGTTTTCCTTCTGAAAAACATGAATTCGAAAAAAGTGCAGTGAGCAATGGAGATAATTTAATTAACGTTTGAAATTTTTTGCACGCATCTGCTTCATCTTTAAAATCAAGCGAGACCTGCAACGATGAAGTTTGCTTCATCATCGCTGCTGCCAACTTCCCTTTCGTAGGAAGATAAGCACGCATCACTTTGTAACGCTCTTTTTCAAGCCATTCAATTTCATCTACCTTTGCAAACGGCTGCATGCCAAGCCCGCTGGTGATGATATCCCAATCTTTGGTGAGCGCTTTTATTTCTTTCAAGTGTGCTTGCTCGTAGTGAAAGGCATGATCGGTGAATACGTCTTGAACACTTGAAAGCTCTAACTGACCTCCCGGCTCTAAGGACAAAAGCTCATGCCCACGCTCAAGAGAAATGATGAGGCCATTTTCAACACAAGGCATCCAGTGATAGTGATCCACCAATTGCTGGCAAAGTTCCTGGATGCTTCGTTTTCCTGTTACGGAGAGAGGAAGAAGGGTCTTGGCATCGAGCAAAAACTTCTCAAGTTCTAAGCCTACTTTTTCTTCGTAGGCTCCCGTCACAGAAAAGGGCTGAAGGAGATCTTTGGCTGATAATGTCATAGCTATGGTCTTTCTGGGCACATCAAAACTTAAAAAGAACTAAAAGAATCAAGACTTTAGGGCATTTAACCCAAAAAGGGAATAAAAAAGAACTTTCCCAAAGCTACGCTTGTTTCTGGGGCTTAAAAAAGCTATACTTATCAGATATTTAAAAAACTTGTTTTGAGCATTTCAGCTCGCAAGCTCACATCTGAGGAATAACACCATGAAGAAAAAATATTTCACCATTCTCTGCCTGGTTCTTTTTGCTCTTGCGTCATGCTCTGGTGACAGCGCGCCTGCTCCAGTTGTTCCTCCTGCGCCTGGCATTAGCCCCAACGATCTCGATGGCGATGGAATTCCCAACAATGCAGACAACTGCCCTCTTGTTTCAAACGCCGATCAAGCCAACACCGATGGTGATGCCACCGGAGATGCCTGCGACGAAGATGAGAATGGTGACGTAGATGGCGATGGACTCCACAATGGCGTTGATAACTGCCCGAATGCTGCAAACGCCGACCAGCTTGACTTAGACGCCGATGGCATTGGTGATGTGTGCGATGACGACATGGATGGTGACGGCATTGCCAATATTGATGATGACTTAAGCACCTGTGCCAACGCAGCGGGTTCTGATGCTCATATATTTCGTGGCAATGTTACGGCAGCTACTCTCCACCTCCTCTCCCCCGAACAGTGTCTCATTGAGGGAAGTATCCACTTAACTGGAGTTGTTGATATTTTAAAGTGGCAACAGTTGGAAAAAATTGGAAAGGTTACTCAAAATATTAACATTCATGACAACAATGCCTTAGTTGAATTCAAGATGCCGTACCTCAAAGAAACGGATAACATTTTCGTTACAAGCAACCCACAACTTGAAATGATCAACTTGCAACATTTGACATCTACCACAACCATCACGCTTCAAGAAAATAGTGAGTTGGCTTCTGTAGATTTTACTTTTTTAACCCAAACAGATTCACTTATCCTTCAATCAAACAGTCTTACTGATATAAATTTTCCTTCTTTGCTTACAGCAAACCTTACTATTAGCGATGGAAATGACGAACACCTTGAAGGAACAATTACAAGCATCAACCTTCCCCTTTTCAGCACGGGATCCCTCACAGTTAGAAACGCAGAAATTCTGCAAAGTTTATCTGCACCATCACTAACTGAAGCAAACAATATTTATCTCCATGGACTCATAAATCTTGAGCAACTTGACTTAAGCAATCTGCAAAAAGTAAACGAAAAACTCATGCTACGTGGTTACATGAGAAAACTCAAAACACTCAACCTTTCACAGCTTGAGCGTGTAAATGGTTTATTCAAAGTCTATCTTCTTACAGAACTTGAAACACTATCACTTGATAAGCTAAACGTTGTTACTGGAAGTCTTTCCCTCATTATCATTGCCCAAGTTAAAAAATATAAGTGCACCAGCCTTAACTTCTGTATTTGAGGATATTCTTTTGGCACACCTTTCAGAATTAACTTCTGTAGAAATGCCAGTGCTTACAAACACAAATGGTGCATTGATTCTTTATAACAATAGCAAGCTTGGTAGCCTTAATTTTTCAAGCCTCAGATCACTTGGTTTAAAAAAATTTGGAGGAACTTCTCAGTTTACTGAAGTAAGTTTTTTTGAAGGAGAGATTCCTGATGTCCTTGAAGAAATGGGAAGAAATGTTGATCCAAGTTGGAATAAAACAATCGAAAAATCCAGCATCGTTATTGGAAGAAATGTTCGTTTCAATTATACTGCCCAACATAAACTGCTTTCAACTGCTACTAGCCTTGCAAAAAACACTTTGATGAATACCACTCTCCCGCAAGCACAGTTCGATTTTGGAAAAATAAGATCAGTCCAAGGCTCTGTGTTTGTGTTTGGGAATTAGTAAGTGAAAAAAAAGCCAATTCCTTTTCAAGAATTGGCTTTTTGCTTTTCATTTTGTTCTACTTCATTACTGAGGACGAAGGGTTTCGCCGCCTGGCTTCCAGTTAACGGGGCATGCTTCAGCGCCGCCTGATTTTTCTACATACTGAATAGCCTGAAGCACGCGAAGAACTTCGTCTACATTTCTGCCAATGCCAAGATCATGAACAAGTTGATAATGAAGTTTATTGTCTGGGCCAATAATGAAAAGTCCGCGAAGAGCAATACCAGCATCTTCAAGCAAAACACCATAATCACGAGCTACTTGCTTTGAAAGGTCAGCTGCAAGAGCATGTTTCATTTCGCCAAGATCAGACTGGATCCATGCTCTGTGGCTGAATTTGCTGTCGGTACTGCATCCAATAACAGTGGTATTGAGAGCTTCAAATTCTGCAATACGTTCGTTGAAGGCGGTAATTTCAGTTGGGCACACAAACGTGAAATCGAGCGGATAGAAGTAAAGTACTTTCCATTTTCCTTCTAATTTATCTGAAGAAACGGTAACAAAATCACCTTTTCCAATAACAGCATCCATAGTGAAACGGGGAGCTTTCTGACCTATCTGCAACATAATGCCTCCATAGCTTTAGGGTTAACAATCGCGTAGTCTCTAACAGACAGCTTCCAAGCTCGTCAACCCCAATTTGGAAGGGAAAATCTTCAACAACACCCCGCTGGGCCGCTTCCAGTCTCTTTTTTACACTGAATGCTTTTGTAAACAACAGCGCCTGCAATGGCGCCACAAAGAGGTGCAACAAGATAAAGCCACAGTCCTGAAAAATCTTGCGCTAGAATTGCTGGTCCAATACTGCGAGCAGGATTAAGTGAAGCGCCTGTCAAACTTCCCCCCACAAGGGCAGCCAGCGCCACTGTTGTTCCAATCGCAATGCCCGCCATTTCACCTATGGCACGCGTATCGGTTGCAACACTCATAATCACAAACATCAGCAAAAAGGTGAGCGTAAATTCAATGCCAAAACTTGGCCAGATGCCCAAAACAAAATGCGTCATTCCAAAATCGTGGCCAGAAGGAAAAAGTTTAAGGTGTAAATATGAAGCCGAAAGCGCGCCGAAGCACTGCGCCAATATATAGCCAAATACTTTCCGCATCGGGAAATGCCTGGCCACACAAAAGGCAATGGTCACCGCGGGGTTGAAGTGTGCTCCAGAAATATGTCCCAGCGTATACACCATCACCGAAATAATTGCGCCAAACGCAAGAGGCACCATGGCCGCAGATACAAACCCCAACTGCGAAAGCAGCACGGCACCACAAGCAATTAAGACCAAGAAAAATGTTCCGAAAAATTCAGCAACGTAAGGTGCAAGATTATAACGTTTCATAAAAACTCCTTGTTTAATACGTAAAGGTTGAAGTGTGAATCTCCTGCAATGCTGCCGAAAGCAAACTCACTCCTGCCTGCAAATCTTTTTTGTGGGCGGCTTCCACAACCGTATGCACATATCTGGTGGGGATGGACATGGTCATCACCGCAGCACCACTGCCTGCCCGCTGAATACCACCAGCATCGGTTCCGCCACGAGTAAGTAATTCGAGTTGGTATTTAATTTTCTTTTTGTCCGCAACACTTCTCATAAAACGAACCAGTTTTGGATTGCTAATGGCCGCGGCATTCGTAATTTGTAAAGCTGGACCATCGCCAAGTTTGCTGATGAAGTTTTCCTCTTTCACTCCTGGAATATCACACGCAAGTGTTACATCCACCGCAATGCCCACATCGGGGTCTACGTGGAAAGCGCTGGCAATAGCGCCTCTGAGGCCAACCTCCTCTTGAGTGGTAAACACGGCGTAAATATCAGCGCCGCACTTTTTGCTTTTGAGGTTTTGTAACGTTTTTAGTAAGGTCCACACCGCCACGCGATTATCGAGCGACTTTGCGGTAACCAAATCACCAATTTCGGCAAACTCTTGCACCAAAGTAACAGGATCTCCAATTTCAATGTCCTTTTTTACCTTTGCAACAGAAAGTCCCAGGTCAACAAAGAGTTCCGAAAGGTCTGGCACTTTTTTCTTTTCTTCGTCACTCAACACATGCGCAGGTTTTGTGCCCACCAAACCAAGATGCGAACCAAATCTGCCATGCACCATCACTCTTTTTGCTATAAGCGTTTTGGGATCAAAACCACCAAGCGGGCTTAGGCGAAGAAAACCTTGTGCATCAATGAAACGAACCACAAATCCAATCTCATCCATATGTCCAGCCAACATCACTTTAAGCGCTGGCTTCTTGCCCTTTATTGATGCCTTTTTGAGGGCGATGACACTTCCCATTTTATCAATTTTAATTTCATCAACAAGCCCCTTCAGTTCGCGCAAAACAATCTTGCGAATGTCATCTTCAAATCCTGGGGCACCAAAAGCTTCCGTCAATTCTTTCAATAAGTGCATAGCACCTCCTTAAGTAACGAACGCTCTACAAAGCTTTCTGCGGAAAATCAACTGAATCTCTGTAATTGAGGAGACTTGCAGTCATTGCGGAGCGGCTGCGGCAAACTCCTCTGGCAATTCTTACAATTTGCTTGTCATCACGAGGAACGTAGTGACGTGGTGATCTCTTCGGCCAATTGTCAGAGGAGATCCTTCGTTACACTCAGGATGACAAACAAAACACCATTGCACTATTGCACCATTGAACCATCGAACTATCTTGCACCGGAAACGCAACTGCGATAGTTTCACAAAATGTTTGGGGGCTTAAAGCAGATCTTATTTTTTCACCGTTACCTAAAAGGATATTTTTCCTTTTTTCTTTTTGCGCTTTTTTTCACCGCCGTTGCAGTTTTGCTCTCGCTCTTAGCGCCGCTGCTCACACGGGTTTTATTCGATTACGCCTATCCTCTGCACAGCCTGCAACTGCTCAACGTTTGCATTATGGGCATCGTTGCCATTTACATTTCTCAACTTTTGCTAGGCGCTGTTTCAGATTACCTCGAACTCTATGCCCAACAAGAAGCAACACACAAACTGATGTACCAGCTTTATCAGCATTTGCAGGAACTGCCGCTGGCGTTTCACCAAGAGAAAAGCAGCGGAGATCTTATGCACCGTCTTACCGAAGACGTTGGCAACAGCATGGGCATGATTATGTCATTGTTGCCAACGCTTCTCATCGACGGCGGAAGGTTTGTGGTAGTGCTTTTGCTGGCTTTTTACATGAACCCAAAACTCACTCTTTTGGCCACACTCGCTATTCCTCTTTATATTTTAGAAACAAAATTTTTCGCTCATCGCTTACAAAGTGTAAAAAATGAAGCCATCGATTCGGACACCGAAATCATGAGCCTTTTGCACGAGAAAATTCCCAGCATCCGTACCATCAAGGCTTTTGGGCAAGAAACACAAGAAGCCCTTTCGTTTTCTAGACTCGTGCAAAACCGCTTCAAGATTGGGCTTAAAGAACGCTTGCTTGAAATCACGCATAGTTTTTCCAACTCGCTCACCCTTCAAATGTGGGGCGTTTTTCTTACGTGGTATCTTGGTTACAATGTTGTGGTGGGCAAACTCAGCATTGGCGAAATTGTAGCGCTCATGCTGTATTTGGAAATGCTTGGCGATCCCATTAAATCTTTCATCCATCTTTTTACTTCATGGAAAACAAATGTAGTTTCCATGCAAAGAGTGCGAGAAGTTTTCTCCAACCGAAGTGAACTTAAAAAGAAGAAAGCAGAAAAAGAACTTGAAGTCACAAGCGGAGCCATATCAACCAAGGCCCTTAGCTTTGAATATCAAAAAGATGAACACATTCTAGAAGATCTCAACGTACAATTTCCCGCAAAGTCACTCACTGCCATTGTTGGCCAAAGTGGTGCTGGAAAATCAACGCTGGTCAATTTGCTGATGCGTTTTTTTGAGCCTAGCCTCGGTGCCATTTTTATTGATCAGCAAAACATCTGTGAAGTAAGCGTGAATAGCCTCAGAAATCATATTGGCATGATTGCTCAAGACTTCAATTTATTCAAAGGAACTGTGCTGGAAAATATTTTGTACGGCAATGAAAGCAGAACTGAAGCTGATGCTATAGATGCAGCACGTTTTGCGGGCGCCTATGATTTCATCCAAAAGCTTCCTCACGGAATTCATAGCCAGGTTGGTTTTGCGGGCGAGCTTCTTTCTGGCGGACAACGCCAACGCGTTGCAATTGCGCGCACGCTTTTGCGAGATCCCGATCTTATTATTTTTGATGAAGCTACAAGCGCGCTTGACAGTGAAAGCGAATTGAAAATTCAAGAAACCATTTTAAAACTTCGCCAGCACAAAACGGTTATTGTCATTGCTCACAGACTTTCCACCATCAAAACTGCCGACAACATTCTGGTGCTTGAAGATGGCCACTTAAAAGAACAAGGAAGCTTCGAAGAATTGTTGGCAAAAAAAGAAGCTTTCTATCGCTACTATTGGAACCAGTTTGGCGGGCTCTCTCACTTTAAACAACAACTCGATCAAGAATTTGAGCGCAGTGTCCGTTACCGATCTCAATTTTCTTTGGCTATGCTGCAAATACTTAATTACAAAACCATTGCTAAAAACACATCGTTTGCAGCCGACCAGCTTATGCACGAAGTTGATTTCGCCCTCAAAAAACTGATTCGTCTTGGCGACAATATTGCTTATTACAAAGATGGACTTTTTCTTTTCTTACTTCCAGAAATTGATGATGAACATTTAAATGGTTTTTTTGCTCGTATGAGTTCAACGCTGCCAAGCTATGACATTCCATCACTGGGTCGCCCGCTAAACCAAACAGACCTTCGTTTTTGCGGCGCTGCCTTTAAAGGAAAGCTGTTTAAAAATTCAGAATTTCTTCTTCAAGCTTTGGAACGTTTTACTCAAAATGATGACAGCTCTGGTTCTTATCAGATTGAACAAGAAGTTTTAATGGAAAATTATGAGAACTAATCTTTTAGAAAAAACCTTTGAAAGTTTTACTCTTGGCCTCAACAAAACCAAAGCATGGCTGCTGGTCTTGCTTGGAGCGTTGTTGACGCTGGCACTTCTTTTTGCAGCTGTCTGGTATTTTCAAAACCCTCTTCAGCTCGAAACAAATCGCACATCCCTGCAACAACTGCTTATGCAAAAGTAATTCTGGCAATTCTGTGTCATTACGAAGGAAGAGATTTAAGTTTGTCATCCTCGCGCTTGCCTGCCTTTGGCAGGAAGGCGGGGATCCAGCAATTCAAACACTTTGCTGTCATCCTGAGTGTAACGAAGGATCTCCTCTAACATTTGAACGAGGAGATTGCCACAGTCGCTACGCTCCTTCGCAATGACAGAAAATTGTGGGTTCCCGCCTTCGCGGGAATGACAAGCTCTCAAATTGAGAACACGCCCTAAACTTCAGAACTAATCTGCTCTAGCAATTCTTTCACTCTTCGTTCGATATCATCTCTTGTCTCTCGCAAAACCTTTTGTTCATTGAGCGTGCCAACAGCGCGATAAGGATCTGGGATTGACCAGTGCAAAACTTTTTTGGCTTCAGGAACATAAGGACAATGTTCTTTGGCGTTGTCGCAAACAGTAACGACATAATCCATCGTCTTCAACAAGTTAGAATTTATTTTCTCTGAAGTATGACCTGAAATATCAATCCCAAGCTCACCCATGGTTTCAATGGCAACCGGATGCACTCCACTTGCCATCACGCCTGCACTGAACACTTCAACTTTATCAGCACCATAGTGACGCGCAAACCCTTCTGCCATCTGCGATCGAAAGGCGTTACCCGTACAAATAAAAATAATTCGAGTTTTCTTTTTCATGTTTCAACTTTTTCTCCCCTCCTAGCGGGAGGGGATTAAGGGGAGGGAGAAAATCTTATTTCTTCGTTACAACGCTACTAAACGCATCAATGGTTTTATCAAGCTGCTCCCGCGTATGAGCTGCAGAAACCTGGCAACGAATGCGAGCTTTTCCTTTTGGCACCACTGGAAAAGAAAAGCCTTTTACATAAACTCCCTTTGCAAGCATAGCCTTTGCCACATCATTTGCTTTTTTTGCATCGTAAAACATTACGGGGACAATGGGATGTTCACCTTCTAAAAGATCGAGCCCTGCTTGTTTCAATCCACTTCGGAAATACTTTGTATTTTCATTAAGCTTCACACGAAGCTCATTACTGTTGAAAATAAGGTCAAGGGCAACAAGTGTAGCTGCAGCAATCATTGGCGGGAGGGCATTTGAAAAAAGATATGGACGTGAACGCTGACGCAAAAATTGAATCAGTTCTTTTTTTCCAGTTGTAAATCCGCCAGCAGCGCCTCCAAGCGCTTTTCCCAAGGTTGAAGTGATAATGTCCACTTGATCCATCACCTTGCAATATTCCGGAGAACCTCTACCTTCTTTTCCCACAAAACCTGTGGCGTGGCTATCATCCACCATTACGATGGCATTGTATTTTTTTGCCAAAGCGCAAATTTCATCCAACTTTGCAATGTAGCCATCCATGGAAAACACACCATCAGTTGCAATGAGTTTTAAAACAGCTTTTTCTTCATCAGCTTTTTGTAAGGCAGTTTCCAATTCTTGCATGTTTGAATTTTCATAGCGATAACGCTTCGCCTTGCAAAGCCGCACGCCATCTATGATAGAGGCGTGATTCAAACTGTCGCTGATAATGGCATCGTGCTCACCTAAAATGGTTTCAAACAACCCTTCGTTCGCTTCATAGCAAGAAGAATAGAGAATAGTATCTTCTGTGCCCATAAATGTTGTGATGGCTTGCTCCAAATCTTCATGAACCGAAAACGTTCCGCAGATAAAACGAACAGATGCTGTTCCATAGCCAAATTCATCAAGAGCTTTTTTTGCAGCAGCAATAAGTTGTGGATGATTGGCAAGGCCAAGATAATTATTGGCGCAGAAATTTATCACATCGCCCTGCTGCGCACGAATGACGGCACTTTGCGAAGAGTAGATAGCCCACTCTTCCTTCCACAAAGCAGCCTCTTCAATGGAAACCAATTCTTGTTTTAGTTTTTTTTGAAGGTCTTGATACATAAATTATCCCTATCTTGTCATCCTCGCGCTTGCCTGCCTTTGGCAGGAACGCGGGGACCCACAATTCACTTCTCTTCACTCAACAAATAATTCTTAAACATTCAGCACAATTTTTCCGCACTTCATTTCTTTTGCATTTAAGAGCGACATTGCTTCTGCAATATTTTCTAGTGGGAATTCGTGTGTGATGACATGTGAAACATCAATTTGCTTCGAGCTTAATAATTCAGCCATGTGATCCCACGTTTCAAACATTTTTCTGCCGTTAATGGCCTTAAGCGTTGCACCTTTGAAAATGAGATCGTTGGCAAAGTTGATTTCTACTGGCTTTGAGGGAATTCCAAACGCAACAAAAGTTCCTGCACGTTTCATCACTGCAAAACCATCGTGAATAGCACGTGCCGAGCCGCTCATTTCCAGTACCACATCAACACCGTGGCCAGTAGTAACTGACATGATGGCTTCTTCCGCATTTTGATCTTTCACATTAATCACATGATCCGGTGAAAACGTGCGCATAAGATCAAGGCGATACGGCTGCATGCCAAGTGCAATCACGGTTTCAGCCCCGGCAGCTCTTGCAAGTGCACACGAAAAAATTCCAATGGGACCATCGCCAAAAATGGCAACGGTTTTTCCGCGAACGTTTCCTTCGTCTACAGTATAGACTGCATTTCCCAACGGTTCCAAAATGGCGCCCAGTTTCCACGGCAAAGATTTTTCCTGTTTCACACAACACAAAGCTGGGAGCGAAAGGTATTCTGCAAAACTACCAGGCCTGTCGATGCCCACAATCTGCAAATGCTGGCAGAGATGCCTATTGCCGGTGTGACACTGATAACATTTTCCACAAGGGATATGAGTTTCAACGGCAATGTGATCTCCCACTTTCAACTCTGTAACACCTTTTCCCAATTCCACTACTTCACCAGCGCATTCATGGCCAATCACAAGTGGAGGCGCAATGCGGCTTGCAGCCCACTCGTCCCAATTGTAAATGTGCACATCCGTTCCACACAAAGAGGTGGCCATTACGCGAATAAGCACTTGGCCATCTGCAGGTTTTGGAGTTGGAGCATCAATTAAGGTTAGGCCGGGTGCTGCAGTTTGCTTGGAAAGCGCTTTCATAATTTTCTCTTTTGCACACATGTCACCTCGTCATCACGAGGAGCACAGCGACGTGGCCTGCCTGCCGGTCAGGCAAGGTGATCTCCTCGGTCAATTGTCAGAGGAGATCCTTCGTTTCACTCAGGATGACAAAATAAGGACACGCCCTAATATCCCCAAAAGGTTTTACTCATTTCATAAAGTTCATCATCCACTGTTTTGATACCACTAGCAACGGTTGAAAGTGGAACTTCAACAATATCTTTTCCTTGCAACGCAACCATCACTCCAAAATGTTTTGAGTGAATAGCATCCATCGCTGCAACACCAAACTTTGTAGCAAGCACACGGTCGTGTGATGTAGGTGTGCCGCCACGTTGCACATGGCCAAGCACGGTTACTCTTGTATCGTAGCCTGTGCATTTTTGAATGGACTTCGACAAGACCTCCCCAATTCCACCCAACTGAACGTGTCCAAACTCATCACGTTTTTCAGACGACAACACTTCTCGCTGTCCATCTTCTTCTTTTATTTTTGCTCCTTCAGCCACAACTACGATGCTAAAGTGCACTCCCTTTTTGTGACGCTCATTCAGCAAGTCGCAAACTTCTGCAAGATCAATGGGTTTTTCGGGAATAAGAATCACATCGGCACCACCCGCAAGTCCAGAGTGCATCGCAATCCAACCAGCATGCCTTCCCATCACTTCCACCACAAGCACGCGGTGATGTGATTCTGCTGTAGTGTGCAAACGATCAATAGCTTGTGTTGCAATTTCAACTGCCGTATCAAAACCAAACGTGTAATCGGTTCCCAGCAAATCGTTGTCGATGGTTTTGGGAACGCCAACTACATTGTAGCCTTCGGCAGAAAGCTTTGCCGCTACACCCAAGGTGTCCTCTCCACCAATAGCAACAAGGCCTTCCAAGTGAAGGCTTTTTAAATTACTTATAGCTTTTTTATAAAGTTCATCCGTTTTGTAGATATTGGTGCGCGAAGTACCAAGAAGAGTTCCACCTTTTACTAAAATTCCTCGAACTGCTTCTCGGTCTAAAGTAAACACATCTTTTTCAACTAATCCTTTCCAACCATTTCGAATACCCACAATTTCATAGCCATCGTGATGAAGTGCTCGCCTCACAACTGCACGTATAACAGCGTTTAAGCCTGGACAATCTCCACCACCTGTTAATATCCCAACACGTTTTTTTGAACTTAAGCCAAACATAAGTTCCTCCATTTTTTATTCTGCTCTTTTAAAGACTGCCCAACTTTTTAAATAATCAAGTGCAACTTCTTTTTGATAGTCATCTAAAACAGTGCGATCGTTTTTCACTTTTCTGTCTTCTGAAACTTCAAGATGACGAACTAAATCACTTTCGCGAATGCGGCGTTTTTCTTCTTGAGGACGTTTTGCAGAAATAACAATATCTGGCGTAATTCCTGAAGCTTGAATTGAAGTTCCCGATGGCGTGAAATATTGAGCAATAGTGAGTTTGAGGGCTCCACCATCATCAAGTTCCAGTACGTTTTGTACCGAACCTTTTCCAAAGGTTTGCACTCCCAAAACTACCGCTCGTTTATTGTCCTTCAAAGCGCCTGCCACAATTTCAGAAGCCGATGCTGATCCACCATCCACCAAAACAATCAAAGGCAAGTTTGGTAATGTCACTTCGCTTGTGGCTTCAAACCTATCAACTTCTGCACCTCTGCTTTCGGTGGTTACAATGACACCTTGATCGAGAAACAAATCCGCAACTTTAATTCCCTCATCCAACAAGCCTCCAGGATTTCCGCGTACATCGAGAATCATTCCTTTTACGTCGTGATTTTTCAGCAGACGTTCTAGTTGTTTGCGTAAAGCTTTTGCGGTTGAACGTTGAAAACTGGAAATGCTTGCATAGACATAATGGTCTTCAAGCAAATCGGTGTTGATATTTGGCACTTTAATCAACTGACGTGTCAGTAAAAATTCATGCAGATTTTGTTCTTCATTTCTGCGAATCGATAATTTCACTTTTGAACCACGGTCACCTCGCATAATTTTAACCGCTTCAATTAAAGTCATATTGCGAGTAGTTTTTCCGTTGATGCGTACAATTTGATCGCCTGGAAGAATGCCTTTTTTATCGGCCGGACTTCCTTTGATGGGAGCAACTACCGTAAGCACTCCATCGCGAACGGCAATCTCAATGCCCACACCTTCAAAGTGACCTCTGGTATCAACTTTCAGCTCTTTATAAATCTCGGCAGACATATACTGTGAGTGAGGATCCAGCGTTTCAAGCATCCCTCGAATAGCTCCGCGGATAAGTTCTTCTTCATCCACTTTGCGCACATAATTTTTTTCTGCATAGTGCAAAACATTGGTAAGCACATGCAGTTCTTTGTAGCCTTTTTCTGAAAGCGCATTTGCTTGCGGCGAGAAAGGTAAGACGAAAAAAAGAAACAAAAGAAAAGCTCGTAACTTCATGGTATTCTCCTTGGATGTAGACCCGAAAACGTTATGCGCATGTTTAGTCACAAGACACAAAAATGAAAACAGTTTTTCTTTCACTTTGTACAAAGGCAAAAAGGTGGGAGGTGCAAAGGTTAGAGTGATACTGTTTCTATCTTTGCGTTCAGATCTGCTGGGAGGATTTTATCCACTAGTGATTCAAGCCAAGTGTTGTGATCGGTGGTTAAAATGCGACAAGTTTTTTTGTGGACATCAGCCAACAAAGCCTTTTCCTGTAACAATTCCTTCAGCTCTTCTGCACAAGCCGCCGCCGAACTTACTAACCTTACCTTTTCCCCAATCACTTTGCGTAAAAGTGGAATTAAGAGAGGATAATGAGTGCAACCCAAAACTAAAGTATCCAGAGGATATTCGTCAAAGGCGCTCAAATACTTGCGTGCAATCAATTCGCTGGCCTCTTCTTCAAGCCATGCTTCTTCTACAAGCGGCACAAACAAAGGACATGCTTGTGAATAAACTTTTGCGGCTTTATCCAAGGCGGTGATGGCCTGTTCGTAGGCATTACTTTTGATGGTGCCGTACGTTCCAATGACGCCGATGTGTTTTGAGCGCGTTACTCTTAGGGCCGCCTTGGCACCAGGCTCTATCACACCCAAAACCGGAACGTCGAAGGCAGCTTGAAGGTGCGAAAGCGCATACGCCGATGCCGTGTTACACGCCACCACTATGGCTTTCACGTTTTGCTTCAAAAGAAATTGAGCAATTTCGAGCGAATATTTTATGAGCGTTTCAGGAGTTTTGTTTCCGTATGGAAGCCTGGCGGTATCACCAAGATACACAAAAGATTCTTGCGGAAGCGCTTCCATCAAAGCCGCTACCACCGTAAGTCCGCCGATGCCGGAGTCGAAAACTGCAATGGGACGAGAGTCAGATAACATGCGCGATATATGAAGCATGAAAAAAGAAAAGCAAGTGGAAAGTTGAAGCCGAAATCTATAACTCAACGCGTCAGCTTCTCACTTTTCAGAGACAGCTATTGACCACATAGAAGCACTCTTATAGTATCCAAAAACTTTCATCTCCTGAAATATGCAATCACGAAAGTACGAAAGGAATTCAGCATGTTGTCTACACTCGCGCTTCTCGCGCAAACAGCACAAACAGAAGCCACCGAGGCTGTTCAGCAAGTCAGCCAAAACCACAGCATCCTTGCGCTTATGTGGAATGCTAATATCGTGGTGAAACTCACACTTTTGTTGCTTATTATTTTTTCAATTGTGTGCTGGGCCATCATCGGCAGCAAATACAAGCAAATAAAGCGTTACCAGTCCTCATCAAAAGATTTCTTCAAGCTTTTTTGGGATGCTCCAAGCATTGCTGATCTTATCGAAAAGAAAAAATTTAACCGTAGCCCTGCTTTTTCCATTTTCAAATCTGGCGTCGATTCCCTTCGTGAACACAAAAATGATGGCTTCATGATCGAGCGCGATATCAAGCAAAGTTTGGAAGAACAAATCGAAACCATGGAATACGGCGTTCCCTTTTTGGCCACCACCGCAAGTGCCGCTCCTTTCATTGGATTGTTTGGAACCGTGTGGGGGATTCTTCAAGCTTTTTGGGAAATTGGAAAAACGGGTGCATCAAGTCTTGCCATTGTAGGCCCTTACATTGCTGAAGCGCTGATAGCCACTGCCATTGGACTTGCGGCGGCCATCCCTGCTGCAATTTTTTACAACTTTTACTCAAACCGCATTCGCTTGATGACAAAACGCTTAGAAGATTTCTCGGTGGCGTTTCTCAATCGCATGAACAAAGAATATTTTTCTTAGAGGATTAAGCATGGCTCTTATTAGCTCATCTTCACGAGAACGCAGAACTCTTTCGGAAATTAACATCACTCCTTTTGTGGATGTCATGTTGGTGCTGCTCATTATTTTTATGGTTACGGCACCAATGCTGCAGCAAGGCCTTCCCGTAAACTTGCCTGAAGCTTCGGCTCCCTCGCTAAAGCGCACCAAACAAGACGTTGTGGTTACCATCAAAAATAACGGCACCCTTTTTCTTGGAGATGACAGCAAAACCTTAAGCATGGAAGATTTAGAATCTGAGCTCAAAGCTATTTATGCTTTAAAGGAAAACAAAGACTTATTCATTAAAGCTGACAGTGATTTGTTATATGGAAAAGTAGTAAAGATAATGGCCATCGCAAAAAAAGCGGGAGCCAGCCGAATTGGAATGCTCACTCAGCCGGAGCGAGGATAAGCGTGTGCACAGGAAAACTCCTTCAGAAGCCCTTCTGCTCAAGCAAGCTCTAAAAAAATCTGCATATTTTCATCTTGCGCTTCTTCTTATTTCATTTTTGTATTCGGCTTTTTTTCAGAGCAAATCGCTTGAGAGCAAAGCCATTTGGGTGGAACTTCCGCGCGGACTCAGTGAAGATATTGGCACTGGCGTAAAAGAAGCTAAAACACTTCCACGCACAACTCCTCAAGATAAACTTCGTGGTGAAGAAAAAGATGGCGCCCTGCCCCTGGCCAAAAAACCAGACACAGAAACAAAGCTTGCGGATAAAATGTCCACTCCCAAAAAGAAGCCTGAGAAAAAGCAAGCTCCTCAGAAAAAATTGAGCGCTGCCGACCAAAAGATGCAAGCCGCGCTAGCCCGCATCAACAAACAACTTGGCGAACGTAGCAAAGCTCCCGAAACAGCTCAGGTAAAAGAAAGTGGCGAAGGATTTAAATACGGTACAAGTGATACTCCACTAAAAGTATCGCCTGATGATCCGGAATATTTAAAATACCAAGCCATGGTGCGTGCAAAAATTATTGAACAGTGGATTGTGCCTCCTCGTTATACCGAGGAAAGTATCGCAGCATCAGCAAGAGCAAGACTCGTGGTAAACATTGATCACAGCGGCGCCATTACCAATACTGCTTGGGAATTGAGATCGGATGATTCAGCTTTCGATGCATCCGCTTTACGTGCAGTACAACGATCATCGCCACTTCCCGTTCCACCAGAGCGTTTGCAATGGGAAGCTTATCACGAAGGATTTTTGGTGGAGTTTGATCCAAAATTAAAATAATTTTTTCACTCGAGGACACAACATGAAACGCATTTCCTTTTTTCTTCTTTTCACTTTTATCTCCATTTCAGCCCACGCGCGAATTTATATTCCTGTTGATCAAGCCTCGGAAAAGCCCTTCCCCATTGCAATTGCCGACCTTGTTGGTTCAAAGGGTGACGACGTTGCAAACATTATTCGAAACGACTTAGACCTTTCTGGCTACTTTAATGTGATTGATCCTCATGTTTTTGAAGTAAGGGCAAAACAAGAAGGCATTACCCTGGAAAGCATTCGCTTTAGTTATTGGAATGTCTTGGAAACACAGGCTTTGGTGAAGGGAAGCGTTGAAGCAAAACGCGGAGAATACGATATCACCTTACGCCTCTTTGACCCCAGCACACCAAGCCTTTTGGTAGAAAAAAAATATACCGTCACAAAAAAAAATCTGCGCATGGCAGCGCATCGTTTTTCAGATGAAATTATGGCAGCACTCACTGGAATTCCTGGACCTTTCACCACACAAATTACCTTCACCGCTTCGGATAGAAAAAATACCAAAAATATTTACCTCATGGACTTCGACGGTGAAAACATGAGCCGCGTAACCAACATGAAAGAATCAAGTTTTGCTTCAAGCCTTTCTCCAAATGGAAATGAAATTGTTTTCACTTCTTTTCAAGGTGGACAAGCCAATATTTACGGCATCAAAAGCAACGGCTCACATTTGCAAAAACTCACTTCTAGCCGTGGATCAAAAATCACTCCTACATGGTCGCCCGATGGAAATTCTATTTTGTACTCCTCTGCAGAATCTGGTGAAGCTGATTTATATCGCATGAGCAGTAAAGGTAAAAATGTAAAACGCATCGCGGCCATTCCTGGCATTGATTTAGCGCCAAGCTTTTCTCCCGATGGACAGGAAATTGTGTTTGCATCTGAACAAGCCGGCAAGCTGCACTTGTTTAAAATGCCAAGCACCGGTGGAGCTTCGACACGTCTCACCTATGTAGGCTACCAAAATGATATGCCAGCGTGGTCACCAAGAGCTGATAAAATCGCCTTTTGCGGACGAGACCTTGGAGCTTTCGATATTTTTATTATGAATCCAGACGGAAGCAATATTCAACGGCTTACTTTGGGAACTGGTGATAATGAGCATCCCCGTTTTTCTCCCGATGGAAGGCTGATTACTTTTTCTTCGACACGTCATGGCGGAAGTGCAATCTACATCATGCGAACAGACGGATCGAATCAACGCAAAGTTTCAAAAGGAAACGGCATTCTCCCTTCGTGGGGGCCAAGAAGATAGAAAGAAATTATGTACGCTGCCATCGACATTGGAACCAACACCGCCATCTTGCTGATTGGCGAGGTGAAAAAAGACGGAAGCATTCGCACCGTGCTTGATACAGCGCGTATTCCGCGGCTTGGCCAAGGGCTGACCACTTCGAAGTATTTACATCCTGATGCAAAAGAACGAACGCTTGCTACCTTTCAAGAATTTAAACTGCTGTGCGACCAACACAATGTGGAACGCATTGCCGCCGTGGGAACAGCTGCTCTCAGAAAAGCTGACGATGGAAAAGACTTCGCACAAAGTGTACACGAATCACTTGGCATCGACTTGCAAATTATTTCCGGCGAAGAAGAAGCCTTTCTCACCTACATTGCTTCAGCTCACGATTTTGGAAATGATATTTTTGTTCTCGATATTGGAGGTGGATCCACCGAACTCATCTCCCTCAAACAAGCATCAGATAAAAGTTTGCAGCCCAACGCAAAAAACACAGAAGAGCTCAATATTGCCAGCATTCCGTTTGGAACTGTCTTGCTGATGGAGGAACACTTCCATTCAGACCCTGTGAGTGATGAAGAATACAAAAAACTTTGCACACACATCCATGCTTTACTTGAAGAATATTTTCCTCATTCCCTTTATGGAGTGGTGAGAGAAAAAACTTTTGTTGCCACCGCAGGAACTGCAACAACACTTGCCGCTATCAACCTTGGCTTAAAACACTACGATGCCGAAAAAGTACATGGCAGCAAACTTAGCTATGATACCGTTTTGCAACTCACCAAAAAACTACGTTCTCTCTCATTTTCCGAACGAAAAAAAATTATCGGCCTTCATCCTAAACGCGCTGATGTGATTGTGGTAGGCTCTACCCTCTTACTCAAAGTGATGGAACATTTACAGTGCAAGCAACTTACCGTAAGCGACAAAGGTGTGCGTTACGGTTTATTTGCTCAACAATTTTTACCCTTATGAACATCAGTGAAAAATCAAAACAAGTCTTAGCGCTCTGCGGCCTCGTGTTAGCAACACTTTCCTGGGGCGTTGCTTTTATTTTAGTAAAATGGGCGATGGTGGAAATGACGCCCGAGTTTTATCTTTTTCTGCGTTTCGCTGTTGGCACTTTTTGCCTTGTCATTCTCTTCTGGAAAAAATTAAAAAACATTCCCATGAGCACAGTGTGGCATGCTGCTCTTTTAAGCATCTATCTTTGCGGTGCGCTCTTCACACAAACGGCAGGGCTCAAATTTACCACCGCTTCTAACTCTGCTCTGATCACTGGCTTGTATCTTGTTTTCATTCCTTTCATCGCACACTTTGCGCTGAAGCAAGTTATTCCCGCCACCTCTCTTGCGGGTGCTCTGTTTTCGTTCATCGGCCTTTTTTTTCTTACGCAGTATAACGTGAATGCCATGAACATTGGTGATCTGCTCACGTTGATATGCGCTGCATTTGCTGCACTTCATATTGTGACCACTGATATCTACAGTAAAAAAGATCGGCTCATTCCTCTTGTGGTGCTGCAACTTCTGTTTAGCACTTTTTTCACTGGAGCTTATGCCGTTTTTACTCGCAGCATCCATTGGGATCTCTCAGCTACAACGTGGGGCACGGTGCTGCTTACCGGAATTGTGGCAACAGCCTTGGCCTTCACCCTTCAAACTTTTGCTCAACGCGTTATTGATCCAACCCGAGCTGGAGTTATTTTTTCGCTGGAGTCTGTTTTTGGAAGTTACTTTGGATGGCTCTTGGGCGGAGAAACGTTCACCCAGCTTGCCCTCTTCGGAGCCATCCTCATGGTGATGGGCATGATTATTTCAGAACTCAAACCCGTGATTCGCTATCTTATCGATAAAATTACAGGCTAACAAACGGGGACGGTTCTCCCTTTACAACTTGTTGAAATCACTTTGAAATAAGTCGCAACTTTGCTTTTTTGGAACAATTCCAACAACTAAAAACTTCTCAACAAACGTTCATATCACCCTTATTTTCTTAATAATTTTAATGGGTTACAAGACGAGAACCGTCCCCTAAAAATATTTCGGCAACTTTTTGGCATGAGTTGCGATAAGGAAAGAGATATGAAACGGATCATCTTCACCATCTGCGTCGCAATCGTACTTGTGCTTTCGCTACAGGCCAGGGGACTAGCGTGTGGAGAAAGTGTTGAGCATTTGTCGGAGTTGGCTCCGTGTATGGCTCCATTTGCAAATGGAGCTGGCACCGTTGCTGTTCGCACAGGCAGTGGAGGCAGTGATTATGAAGACGGCATGCAGCTGTATCGTATGATGCAGTATCAAAATCCTACTCCACCACAATATGCGCCCGTCTCTTGGGGCTCTGGTGTTTACCTCCGCAGCTTTTATCAGCCCTATTACACTTCCACCGTTCGCATCCGCACGGGAAGTGGCATTTATTTCACCTTTGGGACGGGGTATTGAATCCTTGACAGCAAAGGCTTGATATTATTAAGTCCGCCGAACTTTAACAGAAAGGGCTATCATGACTCACATCACTCCTGCAGCTGCAACACTTCCTCCCATGCTCCAAAGCTTTGCAACGGCCCTTGTTCAGCAACCTCGCTTTGCAGATTCACGTTTTGCTCAAGGTGTGCGCGTTGAGGGCATACGTTCACATAAAAAACATACCATCACCATGGACTATAATGGCGCAAGACAAGAAAAGAATCCCCTCGTTGCCGATATGGCAAATGCCTTGCGCCTTTCCTTAAAGCAATATCGCGCGGCTGATGAAGCGCAATGTCCCTTAAATGCTTCTCCTGCTAGGCAAAGAGACATTGCAAAAGCGCTTACACCAATCAGGTATACGTTTACATTTCCCGATACAACCAGCACCGGTATTCTGCAACTTTCACATGATTTAGATAGTCTTGATTTTCGTGCTTTACGCTCAGCTGAGCTCACGCTTGAAAGCGGAAAATTCTTTTTCGGCATAAGCACTCCTCAAACACTACAAGTTGATCTTGATTTTGGAAATGTATGGTTTGAAAATGCGGATCCCTTTGGCGTATTGCGATTGTTAAAAGCCCAGCTTGAAGGGGTGTTGAAGAGAACACTAGAACCTAAATCTACTGTCCCAAGAAAAGGCCCACTTAGTGGTGGAGGTAGTGGTTTTTGGGGCGAAGGGTATTTGTAATAGAACTCAACAATTGCCAGAGGAGATTCCCGCTTCAAGCATGCGGGAATGACAGAGAGTTGTCAGAATTTCTGGATCCCCTGGTCAAGCCAGAGGATGACAAACAAAGACCAAAGAACCAAGCACTAAGTACCAAGTACCATCGCACTATTGAACCATTGAACTATCCCACCACAAAAAAAGCCTCCCATTTCTGAGAGGCTTTTTTGTTTTTATTTTGTGCTTCGTTAATAGCGGTAGAACTCTGGCTTGTATGGGCCATCAACGGGAACTGATAAGTATTCGGCTTGTTCTGCTGTGAGCTTTGTCAGTTTTACGCCAAGTTTTCGTAAGTGAAGCCGTGCTACTTCTTCATCTAGTTTTTTTGGAAGCATATGAACGCCAACTTCATAGGTGTTGTTGAAGAGTTCAATTTGCGCCAAGCATTGGTTGGTGAACGAGCTGCTCATCACAAATGATGGATGGCCAGTCGCACAGCCAAGGTTCACCAGGCGGCCTTCTGCCAAGATGATCACTTGGTGATTATCTTCAAAGGTGTAGACATCAACTTGTGGTTTCACTTCCATTTTCTTTACTTCAGCATGATCTTTAAACCAGCTCATTTCAATTTCGTTGTCAAAGTGACCGATATTACAAATGATGGCTTTGTCTTTCATTTTTTTCATGTGCTCGCCGGTAATTACTTTGTAGCAGCCTGTTGCGGTTACGAAGATATCTCCGCGTGAACATGCTTCGTCCATTGTAATTACTTCGTAGCCTTCCATCGCCGCTTGAAGTGCGTTGATAGGATCAATTTCAGTAATGAGCACTCGTGCGCCAAGGCCTTTCATGGATTGCGCACAACCTTTGCCCACATCGCCGTAACCTGCAACCACCACCACTTTGCCGGCAATCATAATGTCTGTTGCGCGTTTGATTCCATCAGCCAAAGATTCGCGGCAACCGTAAAGGTTATCGAATTTTGATTTGGTAACGGAATCATTCACGTTGATGCATGGGGTTTTCAACAAGCCTTTTTCCATCATCTGATACAAACGATGTACACCAGTTGTAGTTTCTTCGCTGATACCTTTTACTTCTTTCAGCATCTCTGGATATTTTTCATAAATGATTTGAGTAAGATCGCCACCATCATCAAGCAACATGTTGGGGCCTTTGCCATCTGCAAATTTCAAGCTTTCTTCAACACACCACCAGTATTCTTCTTCAGTCTCACCTTTCCAGGCAAAGACAGGAGTGCCAGCTTTAGCAACAGCTGCAGCGGCATGGTCTTGCGTTGAGAAAATGTTGCAGCTCGACCAACGCACATCGGCACCAAGTTTTTGAAGCGTTTCAATAAGCACCGCTGTTTGAATGGTCATGTGCAAGCAGCCTGCAATGCGAGCACCTTTTAGTGGCTGTTTTGCAGCATATTTTTCGCGAATAGCCATAAGGCCCGGCATTTCTTGCTCGGCCAAAATAATTTCTTTTCTGCCCCACTCGGCAAGGCCCAAATCTTTTACTTTGTAGTCACTTCCCATACATGATCCTTCCTGACATGAAATATCCTTCACTTTTGTGGCCATAACGTCCCCTTTGTGTTGTCATTAAAGTAGTTGCAGGTCATGCCCCAAATGGGCAAAGAGATCAAGCCTAAATCTGGCAAGAAATCTACTTCTTCTGCTTACGAAAATACTCGATTTGATATTTGTGAACTGCCCGCAAATGCTCTGTGAGCGTGGAGGAGAAGTAATGGCTTCCGTCATTTTTGGAAACAAAGTACAAAAACTGCGTTTTCGCCGGCGCCAAAACGGCTTCAATAGCTTCTTTGCCCACACTGCAAATAGGGCCAAGCGGCAAACCTGCATGAACATAGGTGTTAAAAGGATGTGGGTCAGTAATATCTTTTTTTCGAATATTTCCATCATACTGTTTAAGCCCATAAATAATAGTGGGATCACTTTGCAGCAACATGCCACGTTGCAAGCGATTCAAAAACACTCCGGCAATAACAGGTCGCTCTTCAGCAACGCCAGTTTCTTTTTCTACAATCGAAGCTAAGGTAAGCACTTGATGCACACTCATCTTCATGTTTCGTGCACGCGCTTGCAAAAGCGGCTCATATCGTTTTTGAAAAACAGAATAAATTTGTGTGATAAAACTTTTTGCGGTCTTGGGACGGTTGATTTTATAGGTATCAGCAAGCAGGTAACCTTCGAGTGAAGGAACATTTTTTAGTCCAAGGCTTTCTAAAAATGTTTTATCGTAAGCCAAACTCAAAAAATCTTCTGCAAAACTTTTTCCGCCAAATTCTTGATTTGCTGCTAGGCTACGAGCAACGTCTTGAAGCGTTTTGCCTTCAATAATCTGAAAACGATCGACTATCACATCGCCAAAGTAAAGTTTTCTGGCTACTTGCGAAAGGGATACGCCTTTTTCAAAATGATAGACACCAGCGTGCATCTTGTTTTCCCAGCCATTCACTTTAATCCAAAAGCGAAACACATGCGGCGTTTTCACAACACGCTGCTCTTTCAAAAGCTGTGCAATATCTTTTACACTTGAGCCTTCTTGCACTTCCAATTCAACAGCCGCAGGAGAAGAAACTTTGTTGATAGCACCATAGAGAGCTGCAAGCGAGACGAGGCTGAAGAGAAAGGCAATGAAGAAAGTGTATTTCAGGATTTTGAATATGATATTCATAGTTTGTTTTAATTTTGATAAGTGTTTCAGTACTGTCATTCTGAGCTCACGCGAAGAATCTCCTCTGGCAACTTTTTGCTGTCTTCGCAAATGTGGAGATCTACAATTGCTCAGAGGAGATCCTTCGTTGCACTCAGGATGGGCATAATGGCAAAAAATGTGTGCTCGAGTTACCACTATCCTAAATAAATTCAAATAGTTGTTGATACTAAATTCAAACTGGTTT
>PCXC01000033.1 GCA_002796345.1 Deltaproteobacteria bacterium CG11_big_fil_rev_8_21_14_0_20_42_23
ACGAATACGCTCATATTGAGCTTTTGTAAGTTCCATCCCTCCCACATCTCACTTTATCTCTTCTTTGTCAATTAGTGTTAACACGCCCTAGTTGCTCAATTTGAATTAATTCTCGCACATCGCGTTCCACATAGGTTTGGTAGTATTGCGCGAGCCACTGCTGCGCTGGTAAATGTTTATCAAAAATGCGCGGATAACCACCTGTGTGCATTGCTTCATCGAGGCTTACGTGCTCAGATTCCCCAGTTTGTTTGAGTTCATGGGAAGAAAAAGGGAGAAGTTTGACAATGACGGTTCGACCCGCCAAAGACTGCGTAATTTTTTCCATCAAAAGAAGTTGGTGCGATCCGGTGAGAACAAATTGCCCTGAAAAACCAGGTTCATCCACAAAAGTTTGAATATATGAAAGGAGCTGAGGCACACGCTGAACTTCGTCAATAATAAGCTTATGGGAATACCTTTCAAAAAACTTTCGAGGATCTTCTTGGGCAAGGAGGCGGTCGTCGGGGGTTTCAAGGGAAATATAGCGGTAGTCTTTGAAGAGCTCACGTACAAGCGTAGATTTGCCCGATTGCCTTGGCCCAATCACCGTAAGCACAGGGTATTTTGGTCCAATATTTTGAAGATACTGAGAAATGTCCCGTTTATACATATTTGAAATTATTACAAAAAATAAACACTTGTGTCAATTGAAAGTTTAACTTTTAATTGTACAACTTCATGTTTTTAACGCAACAGCGGGCAGAGATTGAAGTATATTCACGCCTCCGCCGTGGACGTTGTTAGTACCAGGATTCAGTTTTCAAATAAGATCGATTTTCATTCCAAGTTTGGCTGCTTCATTCTTTTCCAAAAATGCTTGTTAAGTGAACGAGTTCTACTTTATTGGTCAGCGAATGGAAAAAGAACATGAAAACAAGATAGCTATTTTTAGAGGAAAACAAATACGAAGAACCATCTATGAAAACGAGTGGTGGTTCTCTGTTGTAGATGTTTGCCAAGCTCTAACAAATAGCCCTGATGCAGGAGCCTATTGGAGAAAGCTTAAACAGAGGCTTAAAGAAGAAGGAAGTGAAGTCGTGACATTTTGTCACGGGTTGAAATTGCTTGCTCCTGACGGGAAAATGCGTGAGACAGATTGCGCCAACACCGAAGGTGTATTCCGCATCATCCAGTCCATCCCTTCCCCAAAGGCTGAACCTTGGCTGCTCAACCATTTCCTAAAAAGCTCTCGACAATGATAAATATCAATTTTATGACTCCGTAGATGCAGAAAAGTGCAAAATATTTTTTTCTTATTCTTCTGCTTTCTTTTTCCTTTTCGGCTTTTGCTTCCACATTTGAGATCATTCATCCTCTTCCTGAAAAAGTAATGAAAAAGATGAAAAAATATTCCTGGCATGAAGGTTGTCCAATTTCAATTGAGCAGCTTCGTCTTCTTCAGCTATCGCATTTGGGCTATGACAATAAAATTCACCAAGGGGAACTCGTTGTGCATCAGGATGTAGCGGAAGAAACGCTTGAAATTTTCAAAACGCTTTTCAGTGAAGGTTTTCAAATTGAAAAAATGAAACTTGTTGATGAGTACAAAGGGAATGACGAAGAATCAATGAATGCAAACAACACCTCAGCTTTTAATTGCCGAGTTGTTACCGGAAAACAAAATGTTTTTTCCAAACACAGCTATGGCCGCGCCATTGACATCAACCCCCTCACCAACCCTTATGTAAAAGGAAACCTCGTGCTTCCAAAAGCTGGAAAAAAATACAGAGACCGATCTCAAAAACAAAAGGGCATGATCCTCAAAAACGACTCAAGCTATCAGGCTTTCACCCAAAAAAATTGGATCTGGGGCGGAAATTGGAATTCACTGAAAGATTATCAGCATTTTGAAAAAGAATAGTTTTTCTTCACCAATCTGTAGTTGATATATTTTTTGTTTCGATACATTTCAAGCTTAATTATTTGACAAGTGAACGAGTGCAAATCTATGCAAATAGATAGCTGGCATACTTGATATTCCAATTTGGAATATCAAGTAATTGTAATCTTGAGGTTCCATTTTGGAACCGCAAGAGGGAAAAATGCGCCAACTTATACCAATAGAAACAATCGAAAAACACATCTTACTTGTCCAAGGTCATAAAGTTCTTCTCGATGAAGATCTTGCCAACTCTATGCAGTTGAAACAAAAAATCTCAATAAGGCAGTTAAGCGTAACAGAGAACGTTTCCCGAAACATTTCATGTTTCAACTTACAAAAAATGAATTTGAATCTTTAAAGCTAATTCGACAGGAGGCAAATTGGGGTGGTCGTAGAACAGCGCCATATGCTTTTACGGAACAAGGTGTTGCGATGCTTTCCAGTGTTCTCAAAAGTAAGCGTGCTATTCAGGTGAATATTGCCATTATGGATACCTTCGTAAAACTCCGAGAAATGATTTCAACTCACAAAGATCTTGTGCGGAAAATTAACAGTATGGAAAAGAAATACGACCAGCAATTCAAAATTGTTTTTGATGCAATTCGAGAATTAATGACGCCGCCTCCATCAAAAAAGAAACCTTCAATAGGTTTTTCGGTTGAAAAATAAAAAAAAAGCCAGGGCAAGCCTGGCTTTTTTATTTGCGGAGGGACTGGGATTCGAACCCAGGGTACCTTTCGGCACGGCAGTTTTCAAGACTGCTAGATTCAACCGCTCTCTCATCCCTCCAAAAAACTCGCTCCCCTTGCGGAAAGCGAGTTTTTGTAATTCGCGTTCGTATATCGTATCTTGAAAAGATGTCCAGACCTTATTTGCTCGGTTTTTTTCCTCCCCTTAATTTAATGAGGGGCTAGCTGGGGTTACGTTTTTTTATTTGCTGCAAGCACATTTTAACTCCCCCAGCCCCTCTTAAGCTAAGAGGGGTGAAATACCAGTTATAAATCAACAAGTTAGCCAATAATCGCCTTTCTGCTTGTTTTTCGCCATTCCCATGCCTCGCTTTTCCGCGCCCATAAATGCTTTCCTGTTGACAATTCATTTCCCAGATGTAAAGAAGCCCGATCTCTCGATACTAACCCACAAAAGAGCGCTTCATCCGCCTCTTTTTCGAGAAAGGAAAAATGATGGCACGTTTTAGTCGTGATAGTAACAGCAAGAAGCCAAGCAAAAAAGATATGATGCGCCGTAAGCAACGCAAACGCGCAAAACCTCCTGTTGATCTTCGTTTCGATTACAAAGAACCAGAAAGTTTCAGATCTTATATTACTGAGCATGGAAAAATTATTCCGCGCCGCGTAACCGGTTTGAATACGTTTCAGCAGCGCCAGCTTACCACAGCCGTGAAACAAGCTCGCGTTCTAGCGTTCCTTCCGTTTACGACGAAACACATTTCTAGAGGCGAGGTCTAAAATGGCAGAAATCGTTTATATGAGTTCCACAGCCGGCACTGGTTTTTTCTTCACCACACGTAAGAACAAACGCGCGGCCGCTGAAAAGCTTGAGATCAAACGTTACGATCCAAAAGCACGCAAACACGTTATGTTTGTGGAAACCAAATCACCTAAAAAGAAAAAAGAGAAGTAGGAGTTTTTTATGTCTTTACTCTGTGAATTAAGTGGAAAAAATGGACTTGCCGGAAACAAAGTAAGTCATTCCAATCGTAAATCAAAAATTCGTCAATTGCCGAATATAAAACGTCGCAAGTTTGATGTTTTGGGCCAGATGATCAGCATCAATCTTTGCACGCGCGCGCTTCGCACCATCAACAAGCATGGCGGCATTGTTCAAGCTATCTTGAAGGGCAATGAAGCCGATATGTCTGATCGCGTGTTGAGACTTCGCCGCAAAATTCAAAAGTCATTGCGCGGCTAAAAAAGTTTTCACAAAAAATAATAAAGCCTTGGATATTCTCCAAGGCTTTTTTTGTATTCTCTTTGTCATCCTCGCGAACGCGGGGATGTGGATTCACATTCGAAGTGCAACACTTGGTTCAAGAAGACCTCAG
>PCXC01000034.1 GCA_002796345.1 Deltaproteobacteria bacterium CG11_big_fil_rev_8_21_14_0_20_42_23
GTCTTGGTTATCGAACTCCTGCTGAGGTCTTCTTGAACCAAGTGTTGCACTTCGAATGTGAATCCACATCCCCGCTTTCGCGAGGATGACAATGATTTTTTTCTGCAGCTTTGATTGTCAAAACGGACTTGGCTTAAAGCCTTTGCCTAGCACTTCGGAAACATCAGCTACCGACATGAAGGCGTCGGCATCAATTTCTTTTACATAGTATTTCACGCGAGCAAGCTGTCGAAGGGAAACCACGCAGTATAAGACTTTGCGCTGGTTTTTGTAATAGGCGCCTTGGCCTTCAAGAAAGGTGACGCCTCGATTTACTTTTTCCATGATGCGAGCTGCAATTTCTTCCGGTTTAGTAGAAATGACAAAGATGGCTTTGCTGGTGTTGATGCCTTGAATGGTTTTGTCGATGGCAAAAGATTCCACAAAAATAGAAAGCAAGGCTAAGCCCGCAATGTCAGCCCCAAACTTTACTCCAGAAAGAACAACAATAAATCCGTTAAACGCAAGGGCAACGATGCCGAAGCTGATGGAAAAATATTTTTTAACCAATGCACCAATGATATCTGTTCCACCAAGTGATCCATTGACGCGCAAAGCCAGGCCGACACCAACTCCGCGAAGCACGCCGCTGAAAATAGCAGCCAAAATAGGAGAGCTGATCAAGTTCCAACTGGAGGTGAATTGCGTGAGAAAAAGGGAGAAGGAAAGGATAAGCATTCCGTAGAGACTTCCCAAAACAAACGGGCGGCCAAGTTTTTTTAAGGCGATGATAAAAAGCGGAAGGTTGAGCAAGATAACATATGCCCAAACAGGATAGTGTGTGATGTAGTTCAAAAAGACAGCTAAGCCGGTAAATCCGCCACCAACCAACTTGTGCGGAACAAGGAAAATGTTTACGCCCAAAGCGTTAATGAGGGTGGCAATAAAAATAACCACGCCTTGCTTGAGGATGAAGTGTTGTCTGATGATAGAAAAAGGAATGCGGTACATAAGTGCCTGCATATCTCACGCTTTTTTCTTTTCTGTCAATTTGAATATCAGAGATTTTACATTATTTGAAAACATGCGATCAAAAATGATTCATTTTGGGCAGTCTTTTGAGAGAAGTTGCCAGTTTTTTGGCAAAAAAAGGAAGAGAGCTCTTTTCGCATTTTTCGCTCGTTCACTCTTGGTGCCTTTGAATGGCTGTTTTAGCTGTCTTTATTTCACGCTTCCACTTTTCGTTCTTTTCTTCCTTCTGGCACAGAGATTGCTCTTTTAATCTCCAGATGACCACCTCTGCCCAACACAGTTGCTCGCATATTATCGGAAGCTCTCAGGAGATTACTGCCGTGCGCAGGACTATCCAGCAGATATCAGCTTTCTATGTGAACGTTTTTCTCAGTGGAGAAGAAGGCACGGGGAAAGAGCTTGTGGCCGAGTCAATCCATCGCTTTAGCAACAGAAAAGAGAAGCCTTTTGTTTCGTTTTCGGCGTCTCTTGTTCCCAAAAATCAAATGGCCGTCGAGCTTTTTGGAAGAGTGCCAAGTACTCAAGATGAAGAAAGCAAAAAAGGAATTATTGAAGAAGCCTATGGGGGAACTCTCTTCATTGATGATATAGAATTTGTTCCGCACGAAATACAAGGCCAGCTTTTGCAAATGCTGGACACGGCTTCCATCGTGCCCGAGGGAGCTTTCAAGAAAAGATCGGTAAACGTTCGTTTGATTGTTGCGGCAAGGCAAAATGCTGACGTGCTTTTGAAAAGCGGTGTTTTACGGCAAGATCTTTACTATCGCCTGAATGCCATCCAGCTTTCACTTCCGCCGCTTCGTGACAGACTGAGCGATATTCCTCTTTTAGTGAAACATTTTTTACATTCGTGGAACGAAGAATGTGATCAGCAAAAAAACATGAGCGATGAGTGTATCGATTGTTTGCTTCAGCATCAATGGTTTGGAAATGTGAGGGAGCTTTCTGATGTAGTGATGAAGTCATGTTTGCTCAGCCAAGGCAATGTAATTGGTATTGCCGATCTGCCGCAAGAGTTGCGTAGACACCAAAGCGCCGCTGAAATTAGAAGCAGCAAGAAGCAGCTCAAATCGTTGGAAGAAAATTTACTAAAGCAAGCCTTGCGTACAAGTGGCTACAATCCCAAAGAGGCAGCAAGCAAGCTAAACATGAGCCTTTCCACGTTTTATCGAAAACTGAAGCTGTACAACATCCCCACCAAATTACATGAGTAGTGTGTAGAAACTAATCCTTACTCAAGCCATATTTTTTCATTTTGTACTGAAGGGATGTGCGTTTGAGGCCTAGTTTTTTTGCGGTTTTGGATTGATTCCAGTTTTCTTCGAGAAGTGCTTTTCTAATTACTTCAGATTCGATGGCATTGATTTGGGAAGAAATGCCTGATTGATTGTGGCCTTCTTCTTCGATGCTGATTTCAGCCATCTCTCCTGTGAGCCCCACTGGGAGGTGTTTTGGGAGGAGGGCGTCATTTTCGGCAAGGATGATGCCTTGGGCTACAACGTTTTCCAGCTCCCTCACATTTCCCGGCCAAATATGATGGCGCAAAAGAGCAAGGGCTTCTGAAGTGATTTTTACATTTTTCCCAAGCTCTTTATTGTACTTGGAAAGGAAAAAATGCGTCAGCTCAGTGATGTCATCTTCACGTTCTCGAAGTGCTGGAAGGTGAAGAGAAAACATGTTGAGTCGATAAAAAAGGTCCTCGCGAAAAAAGCCTTTTTCAATTCGCTCTGAAAGATTTCTGTTGGTGGCGGCAAGAATTCTTACATCAAGTTGAATATTTTGATTTCCTCCAACACGATGAAAGTTTTTTTCTTGAAGAAAACGAAGGAGTTGTACTTGAATTTTTTCATCGAGCTCGCCAATTTCATCCAGAAAGAGTGTTCCATTTTGTGCGCTTTCAAATTTTCCAATACGCCTTGAAGTGGCTCCGGTGAAAGACCCTTTTTCGTGACCAAAAAGTTCGCTCTCTAATACTCCGCTTGCAAGCGCAACGCAGTTCACAGCAACAAATGGTCCGCCAGCTCTATTGCTTCGGCTGTGGATTTCCCGAGCAACCAGTTCTTTTCCTGTTCCACTTTCACCCGTGATGAGAACAGGCGCGTTAGTGGGAGCCACTTTGTGAATGCGGTCGTAAACTTTTCGCATTGTTTTTGAGTTTCCAATAATTCTTCCGAAGCGATTTTTTGCTTCACTTGCAATTTCAAAGCTAATTTCTTCCAGCTTATTTTCTTGTTGTTGCAACGCGCTTTTGATTTTTATTTCAAGTTCATCAGGAGAAAAAGGTTTGAGAATGTAATCATACGCTCCCTGCTTCATGGCAACGACGGCGCTTTCTACGGTGCCAAACGCGGTGATCATGATGACCATAGTGGAAGGTGAAATATTTCTGCTTTCTTTCAAGAGCTCCATGCCATCTTTTCCGGGCATGCGTAGGTCGGTGACTAAAATAGTGTAGTGGTTATTTTTTATTTTGCGAAGAGCATCGTCACCAGATGCAGCTGTTTCAACTTTGTAGCCTCGTTTTTTCAAAACGCGTTCCAGGACGTTGCGAAGGTCTTTGTTGTCATCGACGAGTAAAAGTTTGTGGTCCATCTATTTGGTGCTCCTTGCTTTATGTCTTCTGTCGACGGGGAAAAAAACTCTTATCCTTGTGCCTTCATTGAGTTTGCTTTCAACTTCTATAGTAGCTTTGTGCTCGTTCAAAATTTTTTGCACTATGGCAAGCCCCAACCCGGTGCCGCTTCCTTCAGCTTTTGTGGTGAAGTAAGGAGTGAAAATATGGCGGAGATTTTCTGGAGAAATACCCTCGCCGTTATCGCTTACTTCAAGCCAAACTGTGTCTTTTCCGCGTTTTCCCGAATTGATAATGATGACACGGTCACCAGCGCTGTTTTTAAGCAGAGCATCCTTGGCATTCATCAGCAAATTCACGCACAACTGATTAAGTTTATCACTATTGGTCCAAAATTCAAGAGGATCTCCTGAAAGCTGCTCATAGACCTGTATTTCCTGGGTTGAAAAGACTTTTTCGAGCGATTTTAGTGTTTTGAGAATGCTCTTATTCAAACTTTGCTTCAAAAATGGGCTGGGCTTTGATTCAGCCAGATACTTAAGATTGTGCACAGCTTTGGTGATGTCCAGAAGGCTAGTTTTTATGCCCTTCAGAGAAGCATTTGCCTCTTTGAGGTTTGCCTTTTTTTTGGTGATGTCACTCATGAGTTCTTCAACATAAATGCGCATGGTTCCAAGCGGGTTGTTGATCTCGTGCGCTGCTTCTGCAGCAAGTTGTCTTAAAAAAGCTTGGTTTGACTCATCAAGTAAGGGTTCATTTTTTTTTGTTGGAAGAGGCGATTTTTTTCGAGGAGTTTTCTTTTGGATCATGACGTCATTTCCTTCCTGCAAGCGACTTTGGCTACTATCAAGTTTCAGAGAAAACAAGGAGAAAGAAACAGGGCAAATGCTGCAAGTCTACAAACTGGTGAGAGGAAGAAAAAAGTTTTTAAAAGATGAGGTGAAATTGTGATATTTTCCTTTTTTCTCGACGCCAACTTTGATATGAGTTCTGCAGTTTTGGAAAGGGTTCCAAATATTTCGAGGAGGATGAAATGGCAGCGAAAAAGAAAACAGCAAAAAAAGCAGTGAAAAAGAAAAGTGTGAAAAAGGCAGTAAAGAAAGCAGTGAAAAAAGGAGCAAAGAAACCAGCGTTTGGTGGATACTCCATTAGCTTCAAAGGATGCGAAGATTCTATGGAATCTGTGTTTGGTGCTAAGCCTGTAGCTCCAAGTGAGATGACAAAAAAGCTTTGGGCTTATGTAAAAGGAAAAAAACTTAGCAGCAAGTAATTTTGTTTGCGTGCAAAAAAAAGACCTTACTGAAAAGTGAGGTCTTTTTTTATTTTGACGTTTCTGTGAGAGCAGATTTTTTTGAATGTCTTTTTTCAATAAGTGCAATGAGACATGGAAAAAACAGAAGGCTTGTCAGCATGCATGAACTAATTCCAAGCGTTGCCAAAATGCCAAGCGACTGCAAACCCGCATGGTTAGCGAAGATAAGGCCGGCAAATCCAAAGATGGTAGTCATGGCTGTGATAAAAATAGCACTTCCAGTTTTGTGCAAAGCTATTTTGAGAGCATGATGATCTTCGTAAACGTAGCGGTGATAAAAGTGCACGCTGTAATCAATTCCCAGCCCAAGCATTGAAGGCAAAACAACAATGTTATAAAAGTTGAGTTTTATCTGGAAGAGACACATTCCGCCAAACATAAGCAGGAAGCCACTTAACAGTGGGATGAGTACAAAAAAAGTTTCTTTTAACTTTCTAAAATCGATGAGCAAAATAAGAAACACAGCGATGAAGGCAATGGGAATAGTTCGTTTTGAATCTCGAAGCATGGTTCTAATCACTTCGGCAAAAACAAGAGTGGAAGAAGATGGATAATATGTTTTTCCATCCACATTTAAAGATCCAATTTCATTGAAAAAACGAATCGCATTTTTTCCATCATCAAGTTCTATAGTGGAATCTGGTTTTATGAGAGCGAGTTGCCCTGGAATTTTTTTGTTCCCAAAAAAAGTTTCTTCAACAATGGCTGGAAGTTGTTCTTGTGTCACTCTTTGCGGGTGGAACATCTTTTGAAATTCATCCACTTCTTTTTTTTCTTCTTCATCTAAAAGCTTAAAGACTTCACTGTCAAAAAGTTTTTCAATTCGATTTATAATTTCAGTTTTTTTTGTGTAGTCTGTTGGAACCATGTCGGCATAGGAAAAGAAACCAGCTGTGATGGCGCCATCTTCTTTTTTAATTTCGTCTATTTTTTCTTTTAAAAGAGGAAGATGATTTTCATCTTCAAGAAGAATAACAGCGTTTGTATTTCCACCTTGAACACTTTCGCGCATTTTTTGTTTTGCAATGCTGGCAGTTTCAATGCGTGCATTTAATTTTTTGAAATCGTATTCAAAGTGAAGAAAAAAGAAACTTGATATGAGTGAGACGAGAAGAAGTATTACGCTGATTCTCACAATCAGCTTTGAGTGCGGTATAAGACTGTCAAAAAAATGAATGAGAGGTTCCACCTTTTTTACGGGTGGACCAATTTTAAAATAATTCACGATCAGAAATAAGCATGGCATAAGCACAAAATAAGCGACAATGCTGAGCAAAAGCCCTGTGCAAGCGATAAAGCCGAATTCCGAAAATCCCTTGAAATCGTTGAAGACAAGAAGGAGGAAAGTGATTGCGGTTGTTGTTCCAGCCGTGATGCAAGATCTTCCGGCAGTCATAAGCAGAGTATATAAAGAATCTTCGATGTTATTTTTCTGCATTTCCTCCCAAAATCTGGAAAGAAGATGAATTCCAAAATCAACACCTAAACCAAATAAAACCGAAAACAGAAACGAAGTGATAATATTCAGGCTTCCAATAACGTGGTGGGTAAGCGCAAAACTCCACGTGAGAGCGCAAAAGAAAGGAATGAAAATGTAGAGAAGTGCATCGGGCCTTCTAAAACGCCATGTGAGAAAAAAGGTGATTCCAATCATGGCAATGATGCCCGCAATTCTGAGGTCATGCATGAGGGTATTGTATTCGTTGAGTTTGGTGGCGAAGCCCCCAGAATAATAAACCGTAATATTTTTTTCTTTGAGAAGAGGAAGGTTGTTGAGCAGATTTTCAAGATCCTGCATCGTACGTAACATGTAAGGAAAATCGGCCGATTCAACAGGGGAGTGGACAAGAATGCTATAGGTGGTTTCATCTTTGTTGTTGTAATATCTGCTTGGAAAGGCGCTGAAACCCAGGTTGAATCTACTTCTGAAATCTTTTAGTCCATTGTTTTCGTTGGCAGTGGTGTCTTCTTCAAAATCAACATAGAGATCGCCAAGTTTTTTCTTTTGAATTTCTTGATCAACCTCGTCGTAGAGTTCTTCTAATTGTTTGAGATCAAGATAGAGCAGTCCATTTTTTTGAAAAAAATCAAAACCTTCTCTTTCGTAGATTGCCTCCGAAACATATTCACTTTGCTTCAAATATTTAGCGATGGTGGGAATATATTGCTCGCCAATTTTTGGTTCAGGAAACTCAAACACCAGGGTGACGCCTTGGTTGTTAATTTTTTTTGCGTTTATAAGATCCCCGGAGATCACCGTTTTATTATCTTCAGGAAGGAGGCGAGACAAATTTGTATCGATGCTTTTGAAAAGTTTTAAGGTTGGCGCTGCAGCCCAAATGCTGAGAGCAATAAGCAGAAGAAAGAGAGGGAAATAAATTTTACAGAGGCAATGGACATAACGTCGAACAACATTTTTCATCATAGTTTTTTATACCTTCACTTTGATCTATTCGAATTGGAGTAATTCGAATAGGGATAATTCGTGGAAACTTTTTTGCCAATAGAAATTGTGGTGGGAAATGGCTTTTATTGGTGTTTTTCCTTGCGATTTCTAAGTTTTTATCCTCAATTCCACGCATGAAAAACAATAAAAAAATATTTTGGTTTAGCATTTTCTTATTTGCTGCCATTTTTTGTTATCACCTTTTTTCCTCAGCCTTTGACCACGATGAAATACAGCATCTTCACGCAACCTGGCTCGTTTCGCAGGGAGCACTGCCATTTACAGATTTTCTCGAACAGCATAACCCAACGCTTTGGTATCTTTTTGCTCCTGTGCTTCAGCTTGCAAGTGGAACAGAAGTGATTTTTATTGTGCGTACTTTTGATGTGTTATTGCTGGCCGCCTCACTTTTTTTTATTTGGAAAATTCTTCGTAGTTTTTTCGATCAATCTTTATCGAGATGGTTGATTCTACTTACGATGTCTTGTTTTATGTTTACTCGAAATATGCTCGAATTTCGGCCCGATCCCTTCATGACTTTCTTTATTTTGGTGAGCTATTTTTTTTGGATTAAAACATTTCGAGAACAGAAACGAAAGGATGCCCTCGTCTCCGGCCTTGCCATTGGGCTTGCAACAGTAATCTTGCAGAAGGCTTTGGTTTTTCTTCTTCTCATGCTTGGAATGTGGGGAGTTGCATTTCTCTTTGCACCATTTTGGATGTTTGAGAGAAAAAAGATTTTTGCTCAAGCAAGTATCTTTTTTGTGGCTTTGCTTTTTCCTCTTTTGATTTTTTTCATTTTCATTTTAGAACAGGGCCACTTCGATGATTATTGGTTTTGGAATGTTACGTTTAACAAGTTTTTTTATCTTCAAGCAATGGTCTCGGCACACATTTCTTGGGTTTCTACTGTAAGTAGAAGCTTTGCTCAAAGTGGTTTAGTTTGGGTGTTGGGTTTTTTGGGAGCATTCGTTGTTTGTGTTCAGCAGCGACGAAATTTTTCTCTTCTGTCGTTGTTTTTTATTTCCCTTCTCTACTTTGTAGGCTTTATGAGAAGCGGATTTCCGCTTGCGCAGTATCTGCTTCCTTTTTTTCCAGTATTGATTCTTTTTTCCGGTTTTGCTTGGCAGTTTTTAGAAAAACAACATCGTCGTTTTCAGTTTTTTCTTCCACTTCTTGTTCTTTTAACGTTGATTGAATCATTTGCCATTATGATCTTGTATCAAAAAAACACTTTTCAACTTCAGTGTATGAATCATGTTCTTGAAACCACAAAGCAAAATGACGTGGTGATGATTCAGCCTCCGTTTCATCCCATCTTTAGAAATGATGCCAGCTTTTTTTGGTACAACAATAATATTATTATGAAAGCAGTAAGTGACTATGCAAAAAAATATGGTGGTGAAAACAAAGGAGAAAAAGATGTGAAAAGAGTAAGAGAAAATCTTCCTGCTGTTCTTCGTAAAACAGCTCATGCCGAAGATAAAATCTATCCTGATTTAGAAGTTTATTTTAAAAACTATAAACCAATGGGAAAGTATGATCTCTACAGGCTTCGCTAAAGTTTCTTTTGTGAGTTGAGATTGAAAAGGGGTTGTGCACATCCCCATTTTGCAAAACGAAATTGAAGTGCTGTTTTTAGCACTCCGAGTCCGTAAATGATGCTGCGTTTCAAGTTGATGGATGAGGCTTCAGGAAAATATTTTGTAGGGCACGTAATTTCACCAATGTGAAATCCCCAAAACACAGCCTGGGCAAGCATTTGGTTGTCGAAGACGAAATCGTCTGAGTTTTCGCCAAGAGGCAATGTTTCTAAAACTTTTCGCGAAAAGGCACGATAGCCGGTGTGGTATTCGGCCAATTTATAATTGATAAGAATATTCTCTGCAAAGGTGAGAAATCGATTTGCAATGTATTTATAAACTGGCATTCCTCCAGAAAGTGCGCCAACGCCTAAAATACGAGAGCCAAGCGCGACGTCATAAAGCTCTTCGGCAAGCACTGATGCCATTGCGGTGATGAGTTTTGGAGTATATTGATAATCTGGATGAAGCATTACTACAATATCAGCGCCGCGTTTTAGAGCTTCGCGGTAACAGGTTTTTTGATTTCCACCATAACCAAGATTTTTTTCATGCTGAATACAAATAATGCCAAGTTCTTTGCAGACCGCAACAGTATTGTCTTTGCTGGCATCATCCACCACAATAACTTCATCCACAATGTTGTGTGGAATTTCACGAAAAGTTTTTTCTAATGTTTGTCCAGCATTGTAAGCTGGCATGACGACGATAATTTTTTTTTGATTAAGCATAATGTTCCAAGATTGAGTTAATGCTGATGTTTTCGAATATGTTCGAGGCCTTTTTGCCATGAATCAATATGAATTCCAAGTTGTGATAGTTTTTTATTTTCAAGAATCACTTTATGAGGCCGTTTTGCACAACCCTCTTTTTCTTCAGCAACAACAGGAGTGATGCTTAATCCAAGTTCCCATAATTGGTTAATGGCTTGTGCAAATTCATAACGAGAACAAAAATCCTCGCCTGCCGCATGATAAAGTCCAAACGGTGCAGAGCTCTCAACAAGTTTTATACTTGCTTCCGCCAGGCTGTAAGCGGGAGTGGGCGAGCCGATAAGATTTGTAACCATGTTAAAGTGATTTTTTTCTTTTGCCATGTGAAGCAAGCGGCTCAAAAAATTGTTTCCGCCACTTCCAAAAACAACCGCTGGGCGAAGCGCGTATGTTTTTTTGTTTCCAGCAAGTGCTGATTGCTCGCCCGATAATTTAGTTTTTCCATAAACTGAGAGTGGAAAAGGAAAATCATCTTCGGAGTAAGCAGTTTTTTTCGCTCCATCAAAAACGTAATCGGTAGAGTAGTGAACAAAAATAGCATCGCAATCACTTGCTTGCAAAGCCAGATTGAGAACAGCTTTGCTGTTAACTGAAAAAGCTTTTTCTTGATCTTGTTCTGCTGCATCTACTGCATTATATGCGGCTGCGTTTATGATGACATCTGGTTGAATGGAATGTATTTTTTTACTGATGAGATTTTCATCTTCGATGCTTACATCTTGATGTGAAAAAGCGAAGAGCTCTTCCTTTTTGTGTTTTAAAAGAGCAACAAGTTCACTGCCAAGAGTTCCGTTGCATCCAAAAACCATCCACTTCATAAAACTTGCTCCCGGAGAATTTCTTTTAAGTCGAGAACAAAAGGTGAGTTTTCATTTTCTTCGTGTCTTATTTCATCCACCGGCTCTTTTTTATTTTTTCCTGCGTAAAGTTGGTTTGGAATGTTGATTACTGTTCCTGGAGTGGAAGAAATGCAATGGTAGGCATGTACCACTCCTTCCGGAATAGTGACTGTAGCTGGGTTTGCGCTGCCCACTTTTACACAAAAACGCTTGCCGTATGTTGGAGATGATGCCCGGTCATCCCAAAGAGCGAGCAAAAAATCTCCAGGTCCAACAAAGGCAAAAATATCAGTTTGGCTTACGTGTTCGTGTGGTCCGCGTGTGATTCCAGGGTTGGTGACGGAAATATATCCCATGACTGGCCATAATTTTTCTTCCAGTTCATCGTGTCGAAATATTTCCATTAAGTATCCACGTTTATCTTTGTAACACGTGAGTTGATTGTAGATAACTCCTTCAAGAGAATCGGATGTGGTAAAATTGTTTTTGCTCATAATCTATTTTCCGTAGTGTTGTTGGTAGTAGTGTTGATAGTGTTCACCCGTTGCATGCTTAACCCATTCTTGATGTTCAAAATACCAATCCACCGTTTTTTGGAGACCACTTTCAAAATGTGTTGCTGGCTTCCAGCCAAGTTCTAGCGTGGCTTTGCTGAAGTTGATAGCGTAACGAAAATCGTGCCCAGGTCTATCAGTAACAAAAGTGATAAGGTCTTCACTACGATTGGTAAGTTTGAGTAATGTTTTTACAACATCAAGATTATTGTGTTCTGCTGCGCCACCAAAATTATAGACTTCGCCAAGTTTTCCCGAATTGAGAACATCAAGAATGCCTTTGCAGTGGTCTTCAACATAAATCCAATCTCGAATATTTGTTCCATTTCCGTAAACGGGAATACTTTGTCGCTCGAGCGCACGGTGAAGTACAAGGGGAATGAGTTTTTCAGGAAATTGTCTTGGCCCATAATTGTTTGAGCATCGTGTGATGAGCGCTGGAAAATCTGATGTGTGATGAGCAGCCAGGACAAGCATGTCTGATGCAGCTTTGCTGGCAGAGTATGGACTGTTTGGATGCAGTGGAGTTGTTTCGGAAAAGGCCGCATCGTTATGTTGGAGTGAGCCATAGACTTCGTCGGTAGAAACATGAACAAAACGTTTAAGCTTTGTTTTTCTTGCAGCATCAATAAGGCTTTGGGTGCCAAGCACATTGGTGCGTACAAAATCACTTGCGTTTTCGATGCTTCGATCAACATGTGACTCGGCCGCAAAGTGAACAATGGCATCTATTTGCTGTTGTTGGAGATATTCGTGCACAAGTTCGGTGTTGCAAATGTCAGCCTTCAGAAAAGCATAACGTGGATTATTTTCTAGCCCTGCAAGGTTTCCCGGATGTGCAGCATAGGTAAGGCAATCGAGATTAAAAATTTTATAATCAGTTTCTGCTAAAAGAAGATGAATAAAATTTGAGCCAATAAATCCACATCCGCCGGTAACTAATACTTTCATTGTTGATCTCCTGCTTGTGCTTCAACGAGTTGATTTGCGTGAGAGAGAGAATCGAAAGTTCCAGCATCTGTCCACCAGCCATCAACGAAATCATAATCTAATTTTCCAATGCTGGTGTAGTAATTATTCACATCTGTAATTTCAAGCTCTCCCCGGCCGGAAGGTTTTAACTTATCAATAACGGAAAAAACACTTTCGTCGTAAAGATAAAAACCAGTTACTGCAAAATTGCTTTTTGGTTCACTTGGTTTTTCTTCGATGCTACTAATTTTATTTTCTTTGAGAGAGGCAACGCCATAACGAGATGGGTCGTGCACTTCCTTGAGAACGACTCTTGCTCCGCCATTTTGTTCTTGGTAGCGTCTTACGATTGGTGCCAAAGGATTTTCAAAAATATTGTCTCCCAAAATAACGGCAATTGAATCGTTGTGCGCAAATTCTCTGGCCAGTCCCAACGCCTGCGCAATACCACCAGCTTCGTCTTGAACGCGGTATGTGAAGCGGCAGTTGAAGTCGCGGCCGCTGCCCAGAAGGGCAACGACATCACCCATATGTTCAATACCCGTGACGATGAGAATGTCTTTTATTCCAGCTTGAACCAGTTGCTCGATGGGGTAAAAAATCATCGGCTTCTTTCCAACCGGAAGAAGATGTTTGTTGGTTACTTTTGTGAGGGGCATCAATCTTGATCCTGTTCCGCCTGCGAGTACAATTCCCTTCATTTTTTCTTTCCCTTCGAGTTGAAATCAGTTTAAGAAGCAACCCCTTATAGGAAAAAATGGTGAGAGGTAAACAAAAAAGTACCTCAAAAAGCCGCTGTTGGTGGTTTGAAATGGAAAAAGCAAAACATGGGATTTACGCTCACAATTGAAAAACTGATTCACGGAGGAATGGGCCTTGGTTTTTGTGAAGGAAAACCAATCTTTGTGCCATTTTCAGCACCCGGAGATATACTGGAAGTGGAGCTTAGCGGTGATTTTGGCAGCTATGCCGAGGCAAAAATTCAGCGGATCGTTACACCATCAACCTTGCGTGTTGATCCTCCTTGCCCTTACTTTACGCAGTGTGGTGGCTGCCAGTGGCAGCATCTTGCGTCTGATGCACAGTTGGTGTGGAAGCGTAATCTCGTTTTGGAAGCGTTCACCCGTATTGCTGGCTTGCCGGAGGCTGAGATTTCACCGCTTGTTGCAGATTGCTTACCTTCCTCGAAACCATTTCACTATCGCAATCGCATTCAACTCAAAAAATCAGAAGCAGGTGATATTGGATTTTTCCAGGCGAGAACACATAAAGTTGTTCCCATCGAAGCGTGCCTCATCGCGGATGAACGCATCAACACTGCCTTAGCCAAGAGGCGTGAAGAATTTCTTCGCCTTCCCGTGGCGCAATTTGAACTGCAAGCGCAAGCCCAAGGCCAGGCGGTGCTGAAGGGTGAGCTGGCAGAAAACTATGATTTTTCCCAAGTGAATGATGGGCAAAACGCGGTGTTAAAGGCTTTGCTCTTGGATGAAGTGAAGCAGATGGGCGAAGTACAGCATGTTTTAGAGCTTTATGCCGGAGCGGGTAATTTTAGCTTTCCGCTGGCAGCGCTAGCAAGGCAGGTAACAGCCTGTGACGCCGATAAAAAAGCCATTTCTTACGCAAAAATGAAGCAAAATGAGCAAAAAATTGAAAATATCAGCTTTTTTTCACTTACTTCGAAGGAAATGATGCAAAAATTTAAGAAAAAAGCCGATTTCATTGTGCTCGACCCTCCCCGAAAAGGGGCCAGTGAAGTGATTCGGGCTATTGCGCAGTGTGCGGCGGAAAAGATCGTCTATATTTCCTGCAACCCGTCAACGCTTGCTAGAGATGCAAAAGCGCTGATGAAGTGCGGCTATAAGCTTGAGAAAATCATCCCCCTCGATATGTTTCCTCAAACTTATCATGTGGAAACCTTCAGCGTTTTTGCGCCTACTTGAAGCCAAGAGGCCAATCGGCTAGAAGCGTGATGCCAGGCTCAAATCCACTGCTTGACAGTTGGGGATGCATTGCCTATACGTCGCCAACTTTATCCGAGTCCAGTAAGTTAAAACTCGACCCCCTTGGGGCCGAAAAACCGTTAGCAGATTTCCCTGGATTAAACTCGGGAGCTTGCTCCCGAGTTTTTGATCGGGCACACAAGTGCTTGAAAATGAAATACAAAAGTGGCAGTTTTGGAAGGTGGTGATTTACTATGCCAAGTGTAAAAATTCGTGACGGTGAAAGTTTCGAACAAGCTTTGAAGCGTTTTAAAAAGCAAGTTGAGAAAGCTGGTGTGCTTTCTGAACTTCGTAAACGCGAGCATTATGAGAAGCCTTCTGTTCAGAAAAAAAGAAAAGCCGCGCAAGCCAAAAAACGTGTTCGTCGTGGGTTCTAAAGAAAGTTTCACATGAGTGTAAATGATCAAATAAATGCAGACCTCAAACAGGCAATGAAAGACAAGGCAACCGAGAAACTTGCTGTGCTTCGCATGTTGAGGGCTGCCATAAAAAACAAAGAAATTGATGCAAAGCAAACTCTCGATGATGTCGGCATTCTCAAGCTCATTGCGGGAATGGTGAAGCAGCGCCAAGATTCAATCGCCTTGTTTACGCAAGGTGGACGCCAAGACTTGGCGGAAAAAGAAGCTTCAGAAATTGTGTTTCTCGAAGGCTATTTGCCGTCGCAACTTTCTGATGACGAGCTCAAAAAGCTTGTCCTGGAAAGCATTCAAGAAACGGGTGCTAACGGCAAAGCCGATATGGGCAAGGTTATGAAGTCGGTAATGCCAAAACTTGAAGGCAGAGCAGATGGAAGAAGGGTTAACGACATTCTCAAAGATTTGCTCTAAATTCATTAACGGTTGTTCGATAGAAAGCGAGGGGTGTAAATGCTAGAAAAAACTTCCCTCGTTTTTTTACGAGTAGTGTGTTTTTAAAATATCATCACGTGCAAGCTTCAACTACAACGGTACGACACTACTATGAGCATTTTTTCCAAATCCTTTATTCAAGATTTACGCGAGAGAACATCCATTGTTGCCTTTGTGGGTGATCGTCTAGCGCTGAAAAAGGCGGGAAGAAATTTTCGTGGAGTGTGTCCTTTTCACAATGAAAAAACACCTTCGTTTATGGTGAATGATGAAAAGGGAATTTTTCACTGTTTTGGTTGTGGTGAAGGTGGCGATGTTATTCGTTTTTTGATGCTCTTTGAAAGCTTAAGTTTTCCGGAAGCCATCGAACATCTGGCGCAAACCCAGGGTGTGGAGCTTCCAGCGCAGGATGATGTTCCCAATAAAAGGGAAGAAGACGAAAAATCCAAGCGCAAAAAATGGGCGCTTCGCCTCAATGAAATTGCCCGGGATTTTTTTATTTCGGAACTTGCAAGCGAAAAAGGTGAACAAACCCGCAGTTATCTAGAAAAACGTGGATTTAAGGCCGCATTTTTCAAGCAACATTTTTTGGGTTTTGCCGACAAGTCTTGGGATGGGTTGGCGCTTCACTTGAAGGAAAAAAAGGCTCCTCTAGAACTCGCGGTAGAGTTGGGTTTGCTGCGGAAACGAGATGATGGTGGCTACTATAATTTTTTTCGGAATAGACTAATTTTCCCTATTCTTTCGCAGCGAGGTGAAGTGCTTGGGTTTGGTGGAAGGGCGTTAGACGATGATGAGCCCGCGAAGTACCTTAATTCGCCAGACTCGCAACTGTATCATAAGTCAAATACGCTGTACGGTTTGAATGCAGCCAAAGGTGCAATACGAAGGCAAGATCAAGTAGTGTTAGTTGAAGGCTACACCGATGTACTTTCGCTGATGCAGGCTGGAATTGAACATGTGGTTGCTCCGCTTGGAACCGCACTTACCGAAGGACATGTAAAGTTACTCAAACGCTACACCAGAAATATTGTGTTGGTGTTTGATGGAGATAAAGCTGGATCGAATGCGCAGGTAAGAGCACTGGAATTATTTCTTGCAGAAGAGTTAATTCCAAAAGCGGTTGCGCTTCCGCAAGGTGAAGATCCTGATAGTTTGGTGCAGAAAGAAGGCAAAGAAGGTTTTCTTCATCGCATTCAGCAGTCGAATACGCTCTTTGAATTTTTTATCGATGACCTGGTAAAGCAGTATGGCATTGATTCTGCCGGTAAGATTGCAGTGCTCAATAGTGTTCTTCCCTTGTTGAAGTCCATTGGAGATCCTATTGAACAAACATTGTATCGGCAGCATCTTTCACGTCGCTTGTTGCTTGAAGAACGAACGATACGTGAAGCCTTAAAAAGCAATGCCCCGCTTCAAGTAAGAAAAGAAGCGCAAGGACAAAAACAAAAAGCGCTCCCAAAAGTTTCGCAAGCGGAACAAATGATTGTGACAGCGTTGCTTCAAGCACCGCAGTATATCGAGGAAGTCCGCAAGCAGCTTGCTCCATCCGCTTGTTATGATGCGTGGTCGCAAATGGTATTAAATCTGCTTTTTTCCGATTGGGAAAAAAATAAAGATCACTTTAGCATCGCAGAGTGGATCGAAAATATTGAAGATGAAGAATTGGCAAGGCAAGTTCGCTCGAAAGCGCTTGAAGAGTTTGACGAAGAAATAAACATGCGAGATGTCATCTCTGACTGTCTCGAAAACATGAAGCGCAAACCACTTCAAGAAGAAGTAAGCAGAGTAAATTTGGAAATTAGAAAAGCAGAACTTGAAGGAAATGATGAGCGTTTATTTTCCCTTTTGGGAGAAAAACAAAAGCTGACCTTAAAACTTCGGCAACAAGCCGACGAATAAAACGGGGTGATTTTTTTATGGCAAAAGTTTCTCAAGAAAAAAATGAAAAGAAAATTAAAGAGCTGATTGAAGCTGGAAAAAAGAAAGGCTTCCTCACGTTTGAAGAGTTGAATAAATCTCTTCCAAACGAAATGGTAGCAACCGATCAACTCGACAGCGTGCTTGCACTTTTCGAAGACATGGGTGTGGAAATTGTAACCACCGAAGAAGAAGGTGTGAAAGCTGCGGCCAAAACAAAAGAAAAAGATGACGCCGATGACATGAAGGCCGCAGTTGAAGAAGAGCAAGTGGCCATGAGAACTACAGATCCTGTTCGCATGTATCTTCGCAAAATGGGACAAGTTCCTTTGCTTACTCGCGAAGGTGAAGTGGAAATTGCAAAACGGATCGAGCGTGGACAAAATGAAATGCTCAGCCACTTGCTGTGCAGTATTTCCGGCATGAACCTCATCAACGATCTTGCAGACAGATTGAGTAAAGGTGAATTAAAAGTTGCAGATATTATTGTGAAAGATTCAGATGATGTTTCAGACGAATTGGCTGAGCAGTTTGAAGGAAATAGCGAAGAAGTTAATGAAGAGGAAGCAGCAAAAGCAGAAGAGCTTGCGCAGCGCACAAGACTTTTGAAAATGTTTAGTAAGCTTCGTCAGATTGATAAATCGCGAAAACTTGCCGAAGAAAAAGTAGGAAAAAAACTTCCAAAAGCAAAACTAAAAGCTGCTGAAGCAAAGGCAAAAGAATCTCACGATAAACTCTTAGAACTTTTTAAAGAGATGACTTTTTCTAACACTACTTTGCACGCTGTTATCAATACCATTCATCACAGAAGCACTGAAATTGACAAACGTAAGCGTTTCCTTCGTGACGTTGCAAAAAAACTTAAAATTACGCTTGATGAACTCGAGCCAACGTTAAAAGCAGTAAAGAAAAACGAATACCAACGTAAAAAGTTATTGAAAACTTCAGGTGTAGATAGAGAGCTCTTAGCCGAGATGACGTTGGAATGTTCGCGTATGTTTGATGAAATTGCGGCGGTGGAAAAAATGCTTGGCCAAGATCATGCCAGCATGAAAGAAACTTACCGCGCCATTAAACGCGCAGAGCAATTTGCAGAGCGCGCAAAAAGCGAACTCATCGAAGCCAACTTGAGGCTGGTTGTTTCCATTGCGAAAAAATACACCAATCGCGGACTTCAGTTTTTGGATCTCATTCAAGAAGGAAATATTGGCTTGATGAAAGCGGTAGATAAATTCGAATATCGCCGAGGATACAAATTTTCTACGTATGCAACCTGGTGGATTCGTCAGGCTATAACCCGCGCCATTGCTGACCAAGCGCGCACTATTCGTATTCCGGTTCACATGATTGAGACCATCAATAAGCTTGTGCGTACTTCACGTTATTTGGTGCAAGCACTTGGAAGAGAGCCAACTCCTGAAGAGATTGCAGAAAAAATGGAGCTTCCAGTTGATAAAGTGAGAAAGGTGCTCAAGATTGCAAAAGAGCCAATTTCACTTGAAACTCCAATTGGTGAAGAAGAAGACAGTCATTTGGGAGATTTTATCGAGGACACTTCAGTGCTTTCTCCGCAGGATGCTGTTTCAAAATTAAACTTAGCAGAACAAACAGAGCGCGTGCTGGCAACGCTTACGCCGCGTGAAGAAAAAGTGCTGCGTATGCGTTTTGGTCTTGGCGAGAAATCGGACCACACCCTTGAAGAAGTGGGTCGCGATTTTTCAGTAACGCGCGAACGTATTCGTCAAATTGAAGCGAAGGCTTTAAGAAAACTTCGACATCCAAGCAGATCGAAAAAACTTAAAAGTTTTCTTGATTGGTAATTGAGAAAAGAAATGAAAAAGAAAAAGGCAGCTCCTCAAACGGGCTGCCTTTTTTTATGTTCTGATTTTTTTTCAGCCTTGAATTACTTCACCCGCTTCAACTCCTCTTGTACAAGGGCTTGAAGAAAACGTCCGTCTGTCCAATAACGAACAGCACGCCCGTTGAGTAAAATGGTAGGCGTCCCGCTAATGTAGATTTTATGCGCTGCTGCGAGGTCTTCTTGTAATCTTGCTTCTGTTTCTGGAGAGCTGAGGCAAGTATTAAAAAAGGCTTCGTCTATCCCGTGATCGCGCGCAATCTTTTGGAGTGTTTCGTCATTCAAGCCCTTTTGATGATTGAAGATATCATCATGGAATTTCCAAAAATCCATTTTTTTACTGGCACAAATGGAAGCTTTTGCCGCCATGCAAGCGTGAGCATGAAGGGGATGGTCTAGTTTGCTATTGCAGCTCATATCGAGTGGATAATTGACAAAACGAAGCTGCACTTTGTCTTTAAATTCTTGCAAATAAGGCTTGATGTTTAGGGCTGCACGTTTGCAAAACGGACATTGAAAATCAGAAAATTCTATCAGCACCACTTTTGCATCTGGGTTTCCCCAAACTGGCCAGTCTTTGTTCAGTTCAATTTCATAAAGTGATCCAACATAATGTGCGCTCACTTTTTCTGCCATGCTTGCTTTTGCAATGGGCGATTCGTTTGGTGCTGACAATACTGCTTTTGCGACGATGCCCGAAAAAAAGAAAAAGAAGAAAAATGAAAGCGTGAAGGCAGGAAGTTTTGTCTGAAAGGGAAGAACATCCGTTTTGAATGCTGACTGAAGATAACGAAGAAGGTATTTCGGAAAGCCAAGTAACGTTACTTTAGAATCCACAAAAAAGAGAATGAAGAGAACAAGATTGATGAGATGCATGCCAAGACAAAGTATGCAGACAACCTGAAGCACCGAGTACAAGACAAAGGAAAAATAAACCGCAGCGAAGAGGCTTAAAAAAGTAAGCATAAGCGCAAATGCCCTACTGGCCTTTCCTGCAGACTCAGAAACAAAATCAATTCCAAGAAGAATAAGGATGAAAAGATAAAAACTCAAAGCCCACCAAGCAACAGGAGTGGAAAACAATTCAGAATATGAACTGGCATCGGCTATATCGCAATTGATGGTTTGGTTGATGTTACAAAAGCTATCACCTTCAAAACCTGCGTGTTTAATTTTTTGGTGATGCGAAAGAGAAAGCCCTGAGAGAGTGATGCCGCCAAGACAAAGCAAAAAGGCGAATAAACGTAAAATTTTCTTCATATTTTCTCCTCTAGAAAGCTAAACGAAAAGAGTTCAACGGTTCAATAGTACAATGGAACAATGGAACAATAGTGCAATAGGGCAATGGTGGCATTGTTTTTCTACAGTTGGTGCTGGCTTGCTATTTTATCGTAGGCATCAATTACCTTGCGCATGTATTTTCTTTTTTCGGGATATAAAAGTGGTGAGAAGTTTCGCTTGAAGCCATAAATAATCAAATCTCGAAGTTTTTGAGGTGAGATTTCAAAGTGTTCAGTTGCCTTCATAATTTCATCGGTAACGGTTGTATGTGAGACAAGGCGGTTATCGGTGCAGAAGCTAAGTGAAAGCCGTTCGTCTAACATGCGACCGAGAGGATGTTTTGAGAGATCGGCAAACGCAGGAATGGTCTGCATGTTGGAGGTGAGGCAAACTTCAATGGTGATGCGTTGATCTGCAATGTATTTTGCAAGATTGTGCACGTAACGTTTTTTTGCATTTTCATCTGTGTGATGAAGAAGCTGGTAATCGAACAGATTTGTACCGTGGCCAATGCGATTTGCATGGCAAACTGTAATGGCTTGAAAAATAGAAGAAGGGCCATAAGCTTCGCCAGCATGAACCGTTTTTTTCAAAAAGTGTTTGTGGGCAATATTAAAGGCATGGGCGTGATCTTCGGCTGGGAAGCCCTTTTCCGCTCCGGCCAGATCAAAAGCGACAATGCTGGTGATGCCTTTTTCATCTCTGGCTCGAATGAGTTCGCGAACAAGATCGGTTGAGGCCAGTGCATACAATTCATGTTTTGGCATTGTGGCATGCAGCTTTGAAAGATCGTGGTGATAACGAGAAAACTTGTCGTTAAACATTCTCATGGCGCAACCGATGATGCCATAATCGAAGGGAACTTTTTCGCCACTTACTACTTCTTCGCGTGTGTTAATTTCTTGCTTTGCGCGCGAAAGGCCTTTGTCTACCGCAACAAGAACATCTAACACCGAAAAATCAGGCGATGAATGCAATTGCGGCGCAAAACGAGGTTCGATATAACAAACGCCTTCTGCATAGTTATCAAGCGCAAGTTCATAGGCGATGCGCTCTAGCGCTTCGGCAGTTTTCATGCAGGCAACAGTATATTTGAAACCGTGAAGGTATTCCGGCAGGTCATTGTAGTGATCTTTGAAGACTAACTCTTTCAAGCCTTCTTCTGTGTAAGCGGGAAGTTCCACTTTGTGTTCTTTTGCCAGTTCAATAAGAGTGGAAAGCCGCAAAGAGCCGTCCAAGTGGACGTGGAGGTCAGTTTTTGGAATGGCTTCAAGAAAGGATCGTGAATATTTCATGCTGAGGCTTCTAGCGAAAAAAGAGATGAAATGCCAAGTAAAAACGAGTGTTGAGAGCTTTCGCCGAAACATGGGGATTTTCCCGTTGCTTCCCTGCCGCAAAGTGGTTAGAGGTCTAGCTTTGAAGGAGATGCCATGAAACGCTTTGTTCTACTGATTGTTCTGTTTTCTACCTTTTCTTTTTCCGTTTCCGCGTTTGCACAAGTGCCAAAAAGGGATGGATGGTATTTTGCGGGAGGGTATGAACAGCATGTTTTTTATAGCCGCGATCACCGCAAAGCCGCTGTTGGTGTGCCTTCTTCAAAAATTACATTTGGCCCGGGATTTGGCCTCCATGTTATGGGTGGCTACCACTTCCCGCAAAGCCGCTTTGGAATTCAAGTTCCCATTGATTATTCAAATGTTGAATTGAACAGAAGAGAACGCATCAACACCATTTCTGTGAGTGCAGAAGGAGTGATGCACCTGAAAGAGTGGGAAAATGGTGCGGAGCTTCATTTGCTGTCTGGGCTTGGAACGATTTATTTTGATGAAGGTGAAGTGGATAATAAAAGCCGCGACGTTGGTGCACTTGCTTCTTTTGGTGCAGGCATTTCCGTTTATTTCAATCAGCAAAAGAAAAATGCTACAGCTTTAAACATTGAAGTTCCCTTGCAAGCCATCTACTTCCCACGCGATCGCCTGTCTGGAAGTGGAACCTTCGTTTTTTCCGTTCCCATCCGCGTTGGAGTGTTGGTGAGGTTTTAAGCTGTTGCTTGACTATCGTCCAGAAATATGGTTAGATCCATTATTATGGATGAAATAAAGCAAACCCTTTTTTCCACTGCCATTCTGCAAGTCTTTGATGTGCTGGCTCAATCTCGGGAGGAAATAAGCGATCAGCATTTGGGATCACGTATTCCTGGAACAAAGCGTTCGGCGGTAAACGTAGCGCTGAATACCCTTAGCGAGCTTGATCTCAATCAGAGAGTATTACAAAAAAAACAAGCCTTCAACAAAGCAAATACGAAAATTGTGTGGATTAAGTACTTCAAAATTTTAAGTAATCTTTTGGATGTGCATGAGCTTGTTTCACTTCTCCAGGACAATGCAACAAAGGTGATTCTGTTTGGAAGCCGGGCCGACGGTTCAAATACTTTGGAAAGCGATTATGATTTGCTTGTTGTTTCGGGAAAGGAAAAAAAAGTGAGGACACTTCTCAAAGAGCATCAACTTTATGAAAAGCTGCAGCTAATTTTTATGTCAGAACTACAAATGCTTGAACTCGATAAAAAAAATCCAGCTTTATATGCAGCGGTTAAGAAAGGAATAGTTTTATGGGAAACGTGAGCGAGCAATTTGAAGAGTGTCTAAAAAAAGGACATATTCGTATTTTTGATGAAGCGGAAATGTTGATTAAGAAAGAACTTAAGGCTGCTCGTGATGATCTTCGAGCTGCAAAAGAAAGCCTGGAAGAAAAACGTTGGAAGTGGTCAACCATTCAAGCTTATTATGTGATGTTTCACACCGCGAGATCTTTACTTTTTGCCAAAGGATATCGAGAACGTCAGCATAGATGCTTGAGAATAGCGGTGGCTCATCTTTATGCAAAAGAAGGCGAAGTTTTTTCACGTTTTATTGATGATTTCCAATTGGCAAAACAAATGAGAGAGAATGCAGATTACGAAAGTGATTTTTCGGAACTTGGCGCAAGAAAACTTGTGAAACGAGCTGAAGCGTTTCTTGCTTATGCAAAGAAATTGATGAAACCTGTATAAAAAAAGCCCTCAAGAAGAGGGCTTTTGTTTTTTTATTTTGATTATTTCTAGAGACCAAAGCTGATGATGATGTCTGCTAATTCGTCGCCAGCTCTTGCTTGGCCTTCTGTTGTTGATGCGCCAAGGTGTGGAGTGAGAATAATGCCTTCCACTTCCATGAGCGGAGAAGTTTTAAGTGGCTCCGTTGCAAACACGTCAAATGCTGCACCTGCGAGGTGGCCAGATTTTACAGCATCGGCAACAGCAGCCTCGTCTACAATTCCGCCACGTGCGCAGTTGACGATGAAGCTTCCTTTTTTCATGCACGCAATGTTTTCGGCGTTGATCATGTTTTTTGTTTCTGGAGTAAACGGAAGATGAAGTGTTACAAAATCAACTTGCTTCAACATTTCGCTGCTTGAGCACATTGGTATTCCAGTTTTATCGGCAAGTTCTTTGGGAAGATAAGGATCGGCTGCAATCACCTTCATGCCAAAAGCTTGGCAACGTTTTGCTACTTCTTGTCCGATGCGACCAAGGCCCAAAATTCCAATTGTTTTTCCAGAGAGCTCAGAGCCCATGGCCTTGTCCCACGTGCCTTTGCTGAGTTTTGCATGTGCACTTGGAATGTTGCGAACAAGAGAAAGCATAAGGCCAAGCACGTGCTCTGCAACTGAAACAGCAGTAGCACCTGGTGTGTTGCGCACTTCAATGCCTTTGGTTTTTGCGGCTGCGAGGTCGACGTTGTCTAATCCAACACCGGCGCGCACAACAAGTTTTAAGCTTGGCACGGCATCCATGATGTCGGCTGTAACCTTTGTGGCGCTTCGAATTGCGAGCACTTCAGTATTTCCAAGTGCTTTTTTCAATTCATCTGCGCTGAGGCCAACTTGCTCGGTTATGTTGTGGCCAGCGGCTTTTATTTTTTCGATAGCACTTGTGTCAATTTTATCTGAAACAAAAACATTCATCACGTACTCCTTCATTAAGCAGGATCATCAATTAAAAGATCTTGAGCCACTTTTACGCCAGTGCCCAATTCTACTGGATAGCCCATGCGCTTCAAAGCCATCTCTAAACCAGCAATGGCGGTGATCATATCGAATCGATCAACATAGCCAAGATGTGCAATTCTGAAAATTTTGCCTTTCATCTCGGATTGTCCGCCGGCGATGCTTACGCCAAGATCGTCGCGCATTGTTTTTACCAGTTTTCCACCATCGATACCGTCTGGAGCTTTAACCGCGGTGAGAACATTGCAAGGATGTTTTGCAAAAAGTTCGAGGCCAAGTGAAAGCATGGCTTTTCGCGTTGCGTTTCCAAGCCAAGCGTGGCGCTTCCATAAGCCTTCCATAGTTTCTTCGTGGATCATTTTCATGGATTCGCAAAGTTGTGTATAAAGATCAACTGCAGGGGTGAAAGGATGTTCGCCGTTGTTGTGGCCTTTTCGGTATCGCTTTAAATCGAAGTAGTAGCTGCTGTTGCGGGTGGCATCAATTTTTTTCCATGCTTTTTCTGAGACAGCCAAAAAGCCAAGGCCTGGAGGAAGCATAACGCCTTTGTGTGATGCACCAACGGCGATGTCTACATGCCACTCGTCCATGCGGAATTCTTCAGAGATTAATCCTGAAATGGAATCTACCACAAAGACGGCATCAGTTTTTGCAACGATTGCTCCCATTGCCTTTACGTCGAAAGTTGCACCAGTTGAAGTCTCGGTAAGGTGCGTAAACACTGCTTTTGCTTGAGGATACTTTTTTAGGGCATCTTCAAGTTGAGCAGGGTTTGGAGCATCGCCACGTTCAACATGCACTACAATAGCTTCTGCGCCAAAGTGTTTGCAGAGTTCAACCCAACGTTCCCCAAATTTTCCGCCATCGATACAAATGGCCAGGTCTCCTGGAGCAAGCAGTGAACAAACGGCAGCTTCCATGGCGCCAGTTCCGGATGCAGTCATCGAGTACACTTCATTTTTTGTGGTGAATAAATATTTTAACTCTTCATGCACTGACTTAATCAATTGCATAAATTGCGGAGTTCTGTGATGCGGAACACCTTTGGCTCTTGCCTCGTGAACAGACGGCGGAATCATAGTTGGGCCAGGGGTGAGTAGATAATTCTTTCTGTAGCGTGACATATTGTTTCTCCTTGTAAGGATAGTGGGGTAGCTTTTGAGGACCGGACCATAGGTCTTCTAGGGGAGGACGTCAACAGGGAGCAAAGAAAAATCAAAAAAAACTTCCCCATGTTTTTGCATGAGGAAGTGAAAGAAATGCAAGCTTCTGAAATGACTTCGCTTAGGCTTGATACCACTCAAAAATGCGATTCCACTGCTGGCGTTGGAAGGCCACTTGAAGTTTTCGCACCAGCTGGTTGAGTTCTTCAGGTTGAGAAAATTGGTACTCAAGTTTAATTTTACCGTTTTCGAAGTAAGGATCGGTGACCACTTTTGCGTCTTTGGGAAGATCGAGTGCGGTGATAAGCTCAGTAATGCGCTCTTGCTTCTGAGTGAGCTGTGGCAAGCGAATGCCGCGGAGAGCCTGGCGAAGTGACTTCACTTTGTCGGCTGGAGATGCAGTGTTGCTGATAACGACTTCCAACAGTTTGTAGCGGCTTAACACATCTTCTACCGAGAGACCATCGCGTGCTGAAATTTCACGAATGAGAGTGAGCAGCTCATTTAACTTGGCACTGGAAGGGCGGATGGGCTTTAGCACATTCAGCAAAGCTTGCTGTGTGCTTGGCGTAAATTCTCCGATGCGCGCCGCACAGGCAAGTGTGACACCTGTTTCCAGGATATGCTCTTTCATGGGCTCGGTAAGTTCGGTGAGCGAACTCAATTGGTAAAGGGTTTTGTAGCTTGGGACTTCTTTAAGAAGAGGAAGAATGTGATCAACCACTTCGTCTTCGGGAAGCGTGCAAAAAAGTTTCAAGCGCGTAATGGCATTTCCTTTTTCCACCAAGTTCAAACTTCGCGTTGTTCCATTATCGTGTAAGTTCATCAAAAAAGCTTGTGCCGGACTTAAGTCTTGCGCTTCGTAGATGATACATGGAAGTGAAGTGAATCCAAGTTCTTGCGCCACGAGAAAACGTTTGAAGCCTGCGATGATTTGATACGTTCCTTCTTGCGTATGACGAAGGAGAAGTGGCTGAATGATTCCAATATTTTTAATTGAACGCTTGAGTTCTTCCAATTTTGGCTTAAAGGTGATGCGATAGCTGTCGTCTTTTATATTTACGCTTGCGGTGGGAAGTTGTTGGAAAAACATGCAGAACTCCTTTGCTTCGTGAATTTTGTAAACCGTATTGTTAGACGAGTTTACAGCACAAAAGCAAATGTTTTTTGGCGGAAAGTCTTATGATAGCTCAATTTGACATCGACATGATGCAGAAAGCCTTGAAAGAAGCTGATTTGGCAGCCGGGAAAAATGAAGTTCCCATCGGAGCTGTTGCAGTTTTGAACGGCGAGTGCATTGCGACGGCGCATAACTTGAGAGAAAGTTCTCAAGATCCTTTTGCACATGCAGAATGTTTGTTGCTGAAAAAAGTAAGTGAGCGTCTAAACTGTTGGCGCCTCGAAGGTCTGGAAGTGTATGTCACCTGCGAGCCTTGTCCTATGTGCGCTGGCGCGTTGTTGCAAGCGAGAGTGAAACGCTTGGTGTATGGATGCAAAGACCCTAAAGCAGGAGTTTGTGGTTCACTGTATAACTTCTTGGAAGATAAACGTTTTAATCATCAAGTTGAAGTGCTTGGTGGTGTGTTGGAAGAAGAGTGTGCAGAACGCTTAAGTCTCTTTTTTCGTCAGTTGAGGAAGTTGTGCAAGAGGACAATAGAAATTTGGTAGATGAGAGCTTTATGAAGCCAAAGAAAATAAAAACAATTGTGAAGAAAAAGGCAATTTCGTCTAAACGAGATTTCTATGCTCGAATTCGTGAAATTGTTGGACAGGCCAGATCTAATGCCTACCGTTCCGTTAATTTCATCATGGTTGAGGCTTATTGGAATGTAGGTCGATTGATTGTGGAAGAAGAACAAGGTGGCCAAAAACGTGCTGCCTATGGTGAGGCTGTTCTAGCCGAACTTTCCATCCGTTTGAGTGGTGAATTTGGCAAGGGGTTTGACCTGACCAACCTTCGCAAAATGAGACAGTTTTACCTTATGTTTTCAAAACGAGGCGCAGTGCGTCTCGAATTCGCTAAATCCAAAAAACAAGACTCACTGCGTCCCGAATTATCATGGACCCATTATCGGCTATTATTACGGATAGAAGATGAAAAAGCCCGTACATGGTATATGAACGAAGCTGCCGATCAGAATTGGTCATCTCGTCAAATGGAACGTCAGATCAATTCTTTTTATTATCAGCGCTTACTGGCCAGCAAAAACAAAACTACGGTGGTTAAAGAAGCAAAAGAAAAATTGTCGCAGCTTGAGCCGGAACAATTCATACGTGATCCCTATGTTTTGGAATTCCTTAATTTGAAGGATTACCCAGGCCTGCGTGAAAGTAATTTAGAAAAATCTATTATCGATAATCTGCAAAATTTTTTATTGGAACTTGGCAAGGGGTTTTCATTCGTTGCCCGCCAGAAACGGATGAGATTTGAAGAAGATGACTTCTATGCTGATCTGGTTTTTTACAACTACATTCTTAAATGTTTTGTGCTCATTGATTTAAAAATCGGCAAACTAACCCATCAGGATATTGGCCAAATGGATAGCTACGTACGCATGTTCGAAGAAAACTGTCGTGGCGAAAATGATAATCCAACCATTGGGTTGATTCTTTGCTCAAAGAAAAATGAAGCCATAGCGAAATACTCGGTGCTTAAAGACAGCAAGAGAATATTCGCTTCAAAATACAAACTTTATTTACCAACAGAAGAAGAATGGCAAAAAGAGCTCGAACAGGAACGCTCTCTTATCGAGCAGAAAAAGATTTCTTTACAAGGTAAGGATTCGTAAGTGCGCGGTGCGATAGCGATCAAACACGATAAGGCAATGAAGGCACAACTCGCCAGGTTTTTCACTGCCTCGTTATGAACACAAAAGGCTACTTCACCGGAAAGGAAACGATTTTGTTTTCGGTGGGAAGATTGACCAGGATTTCTTTTTTGTTGATGTGGTAGGCCAAGTTTTGAGGTGAGTTGAGATCGAGCTTGAAATCCCGAAGCGTAAAATCACGCTCGAGCACATAGATGCTTCGTAAGCTTGCGCTTGAGAGATACATTTTTCCTTCGCCGTCTATAGTCATGCCTTCAAGGGTTCGCAGAAAAAGGGAAGGGATATTCTTTTTCTGTGCTTTTTTGTCGTAGGCTTGCACTTGGCCAGAGCTCCAGCCGCTTATCAAAAAATATTCATTCAACGGATGCCAGACAATGTTTCGTGGTTGTCCCAGTGAATCGTCTTGCACGAAAAGGCTCACTTTTCCTTCGGCGTCAATTTTGTACACCGCATTTTTTTGCGCATCTACGGTGTAGAGTTCATTGTCTGCCGTGGGAGTGATGGCGTAAAGTTCGCCCACTTCGATACCAGTGAAGGGGATGTCGTCGAGGAAGCGGTTTTTTTCGAGGCTGTAGACATGCACGAGGTTGATATCGGTGATGTAGAGTTTGTTGTTCAAAACCGCCAGGCCTTTTGGAGCATTTAGTTTTATTTCTTTGCTGCTATCGATGAAGTGAAGTTGTTGGATGCTGCCTTCGTCGTTTAATCGGGAAATAAAACCGTTGCCGTCTTTTTCGTTGTCTCTTCCATTGACGTTGGCAACGTAAATACTGTTTCGATCGGCATCCACCGCAATGCCAGCAGAGTGAAGAAAGCTGGCAGTTTCAAAGGCGAAGGCATTGGTGGAAAGGAGAAGAAGAAAAAGGAGAAAAATGTTTTTCATAAGGTGCTTACTCTATAAGGTTTAAAGTAATGGGTCAATGTTGAACTTCCGGGAATTGATTTTGAGTTGGGAACATTTTTCTTTCCTTTGCATCGCTCTGAAATTTCCGCTCAAGCGCCGCGGAAATTCCATCCAACATTTCGGCCTTCATGATTTTTTTAGGGCTGTCATAGACATGAAGGCCTCAAAAGTGCGCTCATGCAAAGGAAAGAAAAATGTTCAAATTGAAAATCAATACCACTTCAGTGGGGTGCGATAGGGCACCATTGGTGAGGGTGAGATTTTGCCACTTGATCGATGAGGCCTCGTGTGCTTAATGCTTTTGTCGCGCATTTAGCGCCTTCAGCCTCTGAAGTGTGGTTGAAGAAAGTAGTGTGAAGTTAGCAATATTGGAGAGATGGCCGAGTGGCTGAAGGCGCACGCTTGGAAAGCGTGTTTACTTTACTGTAACGCGGGTTCGAATCCCGCTCTCTCCGCCAGAAATAAAAAAGGATCCGAAAGGATCATTTTTTATTTCTGGCGGTGTGTATTGGACGAAGTTCGAATGTATTTCGGACAAAATCCGCAGGATTTTGACGAATGACACTTGCGCCTCGG
>PCXC01000035.1:0-175 GCA_002796345.1 Deltaproteobacteria bacterium CG11_big_fil_rev_8_21_14_0_20_42_23
ATATCTCATCCCCTCTCGGGTCTGAAAAAAAACCGTTAACGGATTCCCCTGGATTAAACTCGGGAACTTGTTTCCGAGTTTTTGATCCATAAGGATATCGTGGTATTTCGTTCGTAAAGAATTTATTTCTTCCTTCGCTTTCCATTCTTCTTCTGGAATAAGCTCTTCAGCTTTT
>PCXC01000035.1:187-18613 GCA_002796345.1 Deltaproteobacteria bacterium CG11_big_fil_rev_8_21_14_0_20_42_23
TAAATTTGTGCAAATTCAAGTAAACTCATAATTCTCACAACCCTTCGTCATCCTGAACATAGTGAAGGATCTCCTCTGCCGATTTAAGTACTCGACTATAACAAAATCAGAATTGCCAGGGGAGATCCTTCGTTCCACTCAGGATGACAAAAAACAGAATTGTCAGAGGAGATTGCCACGTTTCGTTTCACAAAACTCGCAATGGCAAAGAATTATCCAACCAACTAAATATCCAAATTCCTCACATTCAGTGCGTTGTCTTCGATGAATTTTCGGCGTGGTTCTACGCTGTCGCCCATTAAGACGGTGAAGATGGAATCGGCTTCTACCGCATCATCTACGCTTACTTGCAAAAGCACGCGCTTTTCTGGGTTGAGGGTTGTTTCCCACAGCTGCTCTGGGTTCATCTCTCCCAAACCTTTGTAACGCTGAATGTCTTGGCCTTTGCTGCCTTCGGTTAAAATAAATTCGCGCACTTGATGAATGTGCTGCACTGTTACTTCTTGTTCTTTCACGGCGATGGTGTACGGCCCGTCGCCAAGCACTTCAAATTCTTTGTGCAGCAAAAACAATTCTTTTATTTCGGGCTGATCCAGAAACTCAGCGGTAACAGCGGTTTCCCGAGGGAAGCCATTATGCACCGTGTGATAAACAACTCGGTGTGAGTTGTGTTCTTTGTCCTCTTGCACATCTACCGAAAAATCTAAAAGCGTTGGATAGGTGTTGTTGAGATATGCACCAATAGTATCAAGAGCTGCATCAATATTTTTCTTTGCGCCTGCAAGAATTTTTTCATCCAACGCTTTTGTAGCTACAAGCGCATCTACCACTCGTGGGTCGAGGCGTTTTTGCAAACGGTTGATGAGTTTATCGTAGGTGATCAATTTTTTAATGAGCGTGTTGAGCGCTTTTCCGCTGATGCCCGTCTTTGCTAGCTTAGAGCTGACCTTCACTCCATCTACACCAAGTTCGATCAGATAGTTTTCGAGCTTTCCATCGTCTTTGATGTACTTTTCGCTTTTGCCTTTTTTCACGCGGTACAATGGCGGCTGGCCAATGTACAAATAGCCATTTTCAACCAGCGCTGGCATTTGGCGATAGAAAAACGTGAGCAACAACGTACGAATGTGTGCACCGTCTACGTCTGCATCGGCTAACAAAATGATGCGGTGATAACGAAGTTTTTCGACGTTGAAATCTTCTTCGCCAATTCCCGTTCCAAGTGCAGTGATGATGGTTCTAATTTCATCACTGGAAATCATTTTATCAAAGCGCGCTTTTTCAACGTTGAGAATTTTACCTTTGATGGGCAAAATGGCTTGGAATCTACGGTTGCGGGCTTGCTTTGCTGAACCACCGGCAGAATCTCCTTCAACAATGTACAATTCGCACACTTGGGGATCGCGTTCTTGGCAGTCGGCAAGTTTTCCGGGAAGCATTCCGCCTTCAAGCGCACTTTTTCTGCGCACTAGATTTCTAGCAGCTCTGGCGGCTTCTCTTGCTCTGGCAGCTTCTGTGGCTTTGCCAATAATTTTTCTAGCCACGTCTTTATTTTCTTCCAAAAATTCTGAGAGCTTGTCGTTCATCACTTGCTTTACAAGCCCTTCTACTTCTGAGTTTCCGAGTTTTGCTTTTGTTTGGCCTTCAAATTGTGGATTTGGAATTTTTACTGAAATAACCGCCGTTAAACCTTCGCGAATATCTTCGCCTTCGGGAACGGTTTTTAATTTTTTGAACAACTCGTTTTTGTTTCCGTAGTGATTGATAGTTCGCGTTAACGCAGACTTGAAACCTGAGAGATGTGTGCCACCATCATGCGTGTTGATGTTGTTGGCGAACGAAAATAAATTTTCCTTGTACCCATTGTTCCACTGCATTGCCACTTCCACAATCACATCTTCTTTTTCAGCTTCGAAATAAACGGTTTTTTTGTGGATGGGATCTTTGTTTTTGTTGAGGTATTCTACAAAACTTTGAATTCCACCTTCGTATTGGAAGTCGTGTGATTTTCCCTCTTCACGTTCGTCTTTGATCGTAATGCGCAAACCTTTGTTTAAGAAGGCTAGCTCGCGAAGACGTTTTGAAAGGGTGTCGAAAGAATACACAAGGTCAGAAAAAATTTCGTGATCGGGTTTGAAGGTCACTTTAGTTCCGGTGCGATCTGTTTTTCCAATTTCTTTTAACGGTGCATCGGTTGCTCCGCGTTGGAAGCTGATGAAGTATACTTTTCCGCCGCGCTTGATTTCCACTTTGAGCGACGAGGACAATGCGTTCACGCAGGAAACGCCCACGCCGTGTAATCCACCCGAAACTTTGTAGGCTGAGTTTTCAAATTTTCCACCCGCGTGAAGTTTGGTAAGCACTACTTCTGCAGCTGAAACACCTTGGTCTTTGTGCATGTCTACCGGAATGCCGCGGCCGTCGTCTTCAACAGAAATGGAGTTGTCGGTGTGAATAATCACATGAACATTTTTACAAAAGCCCGCAAGCGCTTCATCTACTGAGTTATCAACTACTTCGTACACCAAGTGATGCAATCCCGAAGCTGCGGTAGAACCAATGTACATTGCTGGTCTTTTTCGAACGGCTTCTAGGCCTTCTAGCACCTTAATTTGCGAGGAATCGTAAGTTCCGATAGCGCCGGGACTGGATTTTTTTTCTTTCTTTTTGTCGTCTATTTTTTTCTCTGCAACTGTTGCCACGTGAACACTCCTATCTTGCTGTAAACATCGCTTAAACCCGCTTAAAACGGGCTTTTGAGTTGCAAGAAAGTAATCAGAAGGGAAGGAAAAGTAAAGGGGAATGTGGGGAGTTAAGGATATCTTTTCTCCTCACAAAAAGTGATGTTGATGGAGCAATTTTATGTTTAAAAAGGCTTCTCTCCTAATTGTGTTAGACGAAACTGGGAAAGAGTGGCTGGGGAAGCCTTCGAGCAAATGCAGCCGAGCGCAGCCAAGTGAGTTTAACTCTCAAAGAATAAGCATCATTGTAAAGACTAAGATGTTCTCTTGCCTGGTCAAGATCAGCTTGGAGCTGTCTGACATTAACATCTGAGCCAACTTGATCAGCACGATGTAAAAGCACATCCCTTAGATCGTTTCGCTCTTTTAACGAACGCGAAACTCCTGATGTGAAGAGAAAGAGTGCAGGAATAATTGTCAAGGGCAGATGTGCAGGATGGGTGTTTGTTGGATCAGTTAAAATTAAAGGTGTAGTCATAAGAAGACCCAAGACGATAAGAAGCTGGTTTAAAGTTGTTCTGTTCGCTTTTTTACTTCCTTCTTTCAAACCAACTGTAATGAATTCTTTGTTGGCAGCGATAAGCCTTTTATATTCTCTTCCAGATATTTTCATACCGGTATCAAGGAGACGAAAACAAGCTTTGGCAGAAACAAGGTTTGCTTCCACTGCTAGAGCCAAAAGATTTTCATTTTTTTCACCAGCTTGGAAAAGGATGCCAGCGGTACGAGCTGATTGAAGAGGGTTCTCTGTATGAGTAAGCGTAGCAAGCCTACCATCAAAGTATGTTCCGGCTTCTTTTGTAAAACGCGCCATATGAGCTGGGTGTTGCGCGCCTTGAAAACGCGGTGGGAGAGTAAAGTGCGAAGCACCATCAGCAAAGGTATTCCGAAATGTTCCCACAGAGCCAGCAAATGTGGCTTGCGAATTAGCTTTAAGCAGAGTTAGGCCAGCTGAAAGTTGTGAACCAAGAGTGTGTGGACCGGAAATATGCATAAACAAAGCCTCCTAGACGGAATTCCTTAAGCAGATTAGTTGAACGGACGCAAGGTTTTTTAGCCTCTGCTAAGGCATAAAATGTTTTCGATATATTTTTGTAAGGGTTTTCTATCGAAGTCAGTGCCGAGCCCATTGTAATAACTGAGGTCTACTAGTATCTGCAATGAAGAAAGTTCATCGCTCCATAATTCAAATGGAGAAACAGTTTTTTCATCAAGACCGTGCCTTAGGCTTGCTGAATCAACCTCGTTCTCCAGCTCATCACAAAGAGCAATGGTTGCGTAATAAACCTGCAGAAGCTTTCCGTCGTCTAAGAGACGAGTAAGACCAAGTACGGCGCGAGCATCGAGGTGCTGGAGAAGACAATTTATTTCAGCCAACGCAGCCTCAAGCAAAGATATTCTTTCTTGTTTATTGCTACAAATATCGCGCATTCCTTTTCTTGGCGTACCAAAGGAGTTTTCAAGAACCTTATCGAGTGCAGTTTCAAACACTCTAGTTTCTTTGTTTGTTGCCCTTGCCAAGGCAATAGCTCGTCTAAGCCATCTGGCAAAAGAATGGTTTTCAAGAAAACCATCTCTTTTTTTATTCATGGCTCGAAGATCACTTAAAAGAAGGTTTTGTGGTGTTTTCTGAAATATTGGATTTAGGCGCGAGATATCGGCACGAAAAAACTGCTCTCTTACACGCCAATCAAACTGAGTGACTTCAAGCAATGCAGGATAGACTTCCACGACTGCGCGGCAAACTTCGTTGAGCTCCGCTTCTGACACAAACGCGCTTTCCTTCTTCGCAGCAGAAAATATGCCGGATGACAGCAAATGCTGTGGAACATAGAGGTTTCCGCTAAGTTTCATGGGAATGGAGGAAAAACCAGGACCTTCCACCTGGGGAGCCGTCAGTTGCAAACGGGAAAGTCCTTGGGTGGGGCCTGAAAAAGTAGGCAAAACAGGTATCTTCATAAACATCCTTTCTTGTAAGCCTTTTCGGATGAATAGGAAAAAAGTTGCTTTGAAAAAAATGTTGTAAATTTTGCTCAGTGTAAGTTCAATTGATGGGTTGTCCTTACAACTTTTCTCACCTCACCTCGCCAGCTTCAACGCGGAAACGCTTTTGCTCTTGAAGGGACCAGTTGTTTAAGGGGCTGTCATCGGTGGTGCTTACGAAAACTTGGCCGTGATTTGAGTGGAGGTATTCGAAAAAAGTTTGGTTTCGTTTTGCGTCGAGTTCGCTCATCACATCATCTAAAAGCAAAATGGGCATCTCTTGGTACACTTCTTTGTAGAGTTCCATTTCGGCAAACTTCATGGCCAGCACAAATGAGCGATGTTGGCCTTGCGAACCAAAATGTTTTACCTGGGCACCATTTAATTGCGCAAGGCAATCATCGCGGTGAGGCCCAACCAGGCTGGTTCTGCGGACGAACTCATCGTTAGCCCTTTCTGCCAAAAGCTCTTGCATTCTTGCAAACAAAGCTTCGCGCGAAGAAAGAAATGCTTTTCCTGCGTGAGGAGTGTATTCAAAAAATGCAGTTCCATCGTGTGAACAAATATTGTGATAGGCAACGGCTAACTGAGCATTGAAGCGGCTTAGCCACTCATGGCGATGAAGCATAATATGCACAGCCTTATCCACAAGCTGTGGATTCCAATCGGAAAGCAGACGCTGTTTTTCGGAAAACGAAATGCGTTCGTCAGAAAAAATTTTATTTCGCTGTGAAACAACACGCTCATATTCTCGAATGAGTTTTGCATAGGCTGGCACAAAGCGCGTGATCACCTGATCTACATAGCGACGACGTGCGGAAGGCGAATCTTTTAAAATTAAAATCTCTTCGGGCGCAAAAAGAACACAGTGCAAACCTCGAAAACTTTTAACCGAAAGTCGCTTGTCATTTTTGAGAAGTGTTTTTTTGTGTGGAGTGAGTGAGGCTTTCCATTCATCTTCGCCTCTCTCGCCTTTTACTTTTGCGCGCACCAAACTTGCTTCTTCATTCCATTCAATCATGTCTCGGAATTCGTTGCTGCGAAAGGATTTGCTGGTGCAGAGAAATGAAATAGCCTCGATAATATTCGTTTTTCCCTGAGCGTTTTGGCCCACGAAAATATTAAAACCCGGAGCAAACTCAAGTTCCTGCGAAGAAAAATTTCGAAAGTGTTTTAAGGTAAGTGAAGTAAGGAACACTGCCTTTACAACCTCATCGGCATAATCACGTGCACGTAGCCGGTGTCGAACTCGCTGCGAAATACGCAGGGTGAAGTGTCGTCGCCGAATTCGAGTGAGCAGGTTTCGTCTTTCAGCGAACTTAAGGCGTCGAGAAAATATCTGCCGTTGAAACCAATATCAAAAGATTGTCCGTGATATTCCACTTCCACATCTTCTTTTGCTTGGCCAAAGTCTGGATTACTTGTGGATAATTCTGTCACTTTTGGAGCAATGTGAAACTTCACACCTTTTGAACGATCACTGGACATTGCAGAAACGCGTTTGAGCGCGTGATAGATTTCTTTGCGATCGACATTCAAAATTTTTCCCGCTTTTTTTGGTAAGACTTGGCGATACGGTGGAAACTGTCCATCGATTAAGCGAATGATGAGCGTTACATCTCCACAATGTGCAATGGCATATTTGGGATCAATCCAAAATGAAAAGGTTTCGTGTTGTGTTTCGAGTAAACGTTTTAATTCGCTCACACCTTTGCGCGGAAGAATCACTGGGCGTTTTAGCTTCACGCCCTCTAAGTCTCTATCTACAATGGAAAGCCGGTGACCGTCTGTTGAAACCATGCGAAGAATATTTTTTCCATTTTCTTCTTCCGTTTCTAACAACACACCGTTTAAGTTGTAACGAGCTTCATCATTGGACATGGAAAAAGAAGTTTTCGAAAACATTTCTGTAATCACAGAACTGGGAAGTGAAAAGGAAACGCCCTCACCTTTTGTGGGAAGCGCTGGATATTCATCGCCAGATAAACCAACAAGTTTAAATTCAGATTTTCCACACGAAATTTCTAGCCAGTGTTTTTCATTTGTTTTGATGTGCACAACATCTTCAGAAAGTTCTTTTACAATATCAAACAAACCTTTTGCTTGAACCGTTACATTTCCTTCTTCCAGCACATCGGCCTTGCACTCGCAAATGACCGCTACTTCTAGGTCTGTGCCAGTGAGACTAATTTTTTTATCTTTTGCCGTAATGAGAACATTAGAAAGAATGGGCATTGTTGTTTTTCGTTCTGCAATTCCTTGAACTAATTGAAGTTGTCTTTGAAGTTCTTGTTTTTCGATTTTGATTTCCATTTTTTTCTCTTTAGCTTTTATAGGGTTTTGATTTTTTAAAGTTTATATAAAAAGTAGTCTCTTTATAGAAGCTGTGGAAAAAGGGATAAGTTGAGAAGAATGTTGATCTTTAAAAAGAATTTGTCCTCAAAACCTGTGAACAGATTATCCCCAATTTGAAAGCTTTCCACAGGAGCACTTCGTTTGCTTGTTGTTTGAAAGCTTGTGCATGTTCTTTCCTCACCTCTATCAACAGACTTATCCCTTATTGTGTGGATAAGTGAAGTACTTCACCGATGACAGTCTTTTACATAAGTGATGCAAGCTAGCAAGTGCTTTGTCTTCTTTCGTTTTAGCGCCGTGTCCATTGCCGTATGACCTGCAAGATAAGAAAAGCCTCGTTTTGCGAGGAAGGCAAAAAATGGAGACGATTAAAAAACAGGCAACTTCTTTTGGAAACGGGCGATAACGTGAGCATGACAATAACTCTTCCCAGAGCAAGTTTAATTGTGATGAATGGTTTAACTCCAGTAGGTGCCAATCATCCTCTTCATTCTAGCCTTAGGATAATGGCGGAAACGTCGCATTTCTTGGGGGTTCAGCCTGTTTTGGTGATTAAAGATATGGAAGACACTCCATTTTTAGCTGAGGGCTTACGAGTTGTTCATGCGTTAGATTCCTACAGTCTTAGCGAAGAATTTAATCTCACCTGTGCTATTCCGTTTCATGAGGGTGCTGTTGAAGAGGCGGGATTTTTACGAGAAAAGCTTGGCATTCAAGGTTTAACGTATGCCCAATCTGTTTGCTTCAGAGATAAAAATAAAATGCATGAAGCTGCAGCACAAGCTGGGCTGCGAGTTCCTGAAGCGAGAAGTTTTTCGAATGAAGCTGAATTTGTAGCTGCAGTAAATGAGTTGGGTAACCGGGTTATCCTTAAACCTGTTGATGGACTTGGAAGTTTTCAGACCCATGACATGCAAGTGAACAATCCTGCTGTGGTGTATAATAATTCGTTTAATTCCGTTTCAGAACGGGATCCAAAAGTGTTTCGTTTGGAAGCGTACGTTCCGGGAAAACAATATCACGTAGATACTGTTGTTCAAGGTGGGAGAGTTGTTTTCCAAGGTCTTGGTCAGTACATCAATCCTCCCTTGGATGTTATCATTGGAAAGCCGCAAGGGGTGATAAGCAGAAGACACAATCTTTCATTAGCAGAACGAAATATTTTAACTCAATGCACAAAACTTATTGCACACCTTGGAATGCAAAACGGTGTGACACATGCTGAATTTTTTATTACCCCTGGCGGAGAAGTTGTTTTTGGCGAGATTGCAGCAAGAATTGGGGGAATGATGTTGGTTCCCTTCTATAAAAAAGCCTACGGAATTGATTTAGCCCAAGCGTATATGGCAGCAGAGCTGTTGCCAAGATACCAACCAGAAATAAAGGATGGCCCAGAACTTGGCGCCGAAATTTTTATTGGAAGAGCAACTTGGGATAATGATCGATTGCATCAGGCTTTTCAAAACGAGAACGGAAATCCTTTTGCGGACATTTCTGGTGTTAGAGCGGCAGAGGCATTTCTACCTCCTTATGTTTGGCTTCCCTCATTTAGTCCGTTTCTTGGATACTATCTTTTTGATGCGAGCAATCCACAGCAGACTGCTGAAACACAAAGGCAAGTTCGTGAGAGATTTTTGTCTTTAATGAGCCGCTAATTTTTTTCTTTCCCAAAACAGCCATAAAACCCGCATAAACAGGCGATTTCCCAAAAAGTGAATTATTTTTTCACCTTGAAGCAATGCACCTTCTTCCAAAACCGATAAGAGAATTCAACTTATCAAAGGAGGAAGTCTGGCAGATGTAAATATGTGTGGAGGAGGAAGTTCTGTTGTGTTGCATGCGGATAATCAAATCAGTTTGCCACAGTTATATGAAACGCAATCGCGCGAAGCGAGTGTTTCGTGTAATGGTCTTACGCTGAATGCGATTTCTCGCTTTGGCGAGGGATTTTGTACATATGAAGTGACCCAAGAAAAAAGTGGAAAAACGCTAGACGGAACCGTATCTGATAGCAAATCACGACAAATAGACAGTTTCCAGTCTGGAACGTGTACCGTTCGTGTGCTTGAATGTAAAACAAGTGCCACAAAAAAATATCCGGTGAATATGGGCAGTTTGTGGAAAGGCAACACGAAGCCAGTGCGTTTTGATGACTGTAGCCGAGGACTTCGCTTTAAAGCAGTTGAGCACATTGTGACAAGGGAAGATACGCCAGCTGAGGTGAAGCAGGAAGCGCGCGGGAAAATAGTGGATGCTGCCGGAAGAAAAGTGTTTGAGATTAACTTGAGTGTGAAAAGAAATGAAGCGGAATTTGATGGCGTACACGGGGCATGCACCTTGTACGGCAATTAGTTTTCGGAAGCCTCTTCTTTTTTCATGATAACCGTTCGAATTGGGAATGGAATTTCTATTCCTTCTTCGTGATAGCGTTTGTGCAAACGTTTGATGAATTCGTGTTTGAGAAGATATTGTGAAATAAAATCTTGTCCACGCAAAACCACGGTGAAGTTGACGGAGGAATCGGCAAACTCGTTAAAGCGAACGAGAGGATCTGCAGTTTTTACACCACCCTCAACTTCTTCCATGGTTTTTTTTGCCACTTCAAGCGTAATTTTTTCAACCTGTTCAAGATCGCTGGCGTAACTCACTCCCGCGGAAACGTAGACAGATTGCTCGTATACGGGTTTGTTGAAATTAGTGAGAATGCTGTTTGCAATTTTGGTATTGGGAACAATGACAATATTATTTGCAAGCAATCTAATGTGCGTGTTGCGAAGAGTAACTTTTTCGACGTAGCCGCGGATATTATTTTCTATCTCGATAAAATCACCTGTTTTGATGGGTTTGTCGATGAGAACGTAAAGGCCAGAAAAAAAGTTGGAAAGCGTATCTTGCAGCGCCAAAGCAACGGCAATCGAACCAACACCAAGTGATGCAATAAGCGGAGTGATTGAAATATCAATGTTATCCAGCGCAAACATAAGACCGATGAGAAAAATGACAACACGAATTCCACCACGCGCCATTCCTGAATAGTTGCGAAGTTCAGCATGCCTTGCTTCAGAGCGTTCGAGCAAACCAATAAAAAGTTTGTTGAAAAAGAAAATACCAGCCAGCACAAAGAAAATGGTACTGAGCACATAAAATGCTCGCAGTATTTTTTCACTCGCAGGTAAAAAGGTTTGGGCAAAAATGAAGGCGACCGCAAACACAGTGAGAGTAAGGGGAAGCTGGAGTGCGCGCATGATCACATCATTCCAAAAAAGAGAATTATCAGCGAGTTTTTTGCTAAGTTTTTTCACCACAATGCGTTTCAGCGGAAAAAAAACAACAAGCCATAAGGCAATAACAATTGCGCCACCAAGCCATGAATTGAAATTGAAGTTATTGATGGAATCAACAAGAGACATAGTGGGCACTTGTTTACGAAGTTCAATCTTCGGCGTCAATTTATTTCAGAATGAATGCTTATGATTGCAAAGAGCGCTCAAGAGCACCAAGTTCGCTTTGCAGTTTTTGATCGTCTTTGAGAAGGCGTTCAATTTTTTTGCACGCATGCATTACCGTGGTGTGATCTTTGCCGCCAAACTTGCTGCCAATTTCGGGGAAAGAACAGCCCGCATGTTTTTTGCACAAGTACATCGCTATCTGTCTGGGATACGCCAAAGACTTGTGTCTGCGGGGAGACTTTAAATCGGGGACACTGACTTGATAAAAGGAAGCCACCTTTTTTTGAATGGATTCGATGCTGCAGTGATTTTGCGGTTTGTTTACCACGTTTTTCAGCACTTCTTTTGCAAGGTCGACGGTAACTGGGCTGCGTGTGAGAGATGCAAAGGCGTTGATGCGAATGAGTGAGCCTTCAAGTTCGCGCACGTTTGAAGAAACAACGCTGGCAAGATACATGGCCACATCATCTGGGCAATGCAGTTTTTCAGCGTCAGCTTTTTTGCGCAAAATAGCAACGCGCGTTTCAAAATCTGGCGGTTGAATATCGGCAATCAGCCCCCACTCAAAACGAGAGCGCAAGCGCTCTTCCAGGCCTTGGATGTCTTTGGGAAACTTGTCACTGGTCATCACAATTTGTTTTTGTGCTTCGTACAAACTGTTGAAAGTGTGAAAAAATTCATCTTGCGTGCGCTCTTTGCCGGCGATGAATTGAATGTCATCGATGAGCAACACATCGCAAGATTCGCGATACTTTCTGCGGAACTCACCTGTTTTGTCATAGCGAATAGCGTTGATGAGTTCGTTCATAAATTTTTCGGACGAAACATAAATGATGGTGAAGTGCGGATTCATGCGCGCCACTTCATTTCCAATGGCTTGCAGTAAATGCGTTTTGCCCAAACCTACACCGCCGTAAATGAAAAGTGGGTTGTAGTGACCTCCCGGAAGTTCGCCCGCAGCCTTGCACGCAGCGTGAGCAAATTGATTTGAACTGCCCACTACGTAGCGATCGAAAGTATATTTTGGATTAAGCTGTGGAAGCAATCTTGCGATATCAAGCTTTGCCGCACTTGGTTCGCCGGCGCCCCTTGCTTTTGTGGCCCCTTCTTTTTCTTGGGGCTCTTTCACTTCGAAGCTTAAGCGATATTGTTTTCCAGAAAGCTGATGCAGTTCTTGTACAAAAAGATCGCGGTAGTAATCGTTGATCCAATCAGCCACAAATTTATTGGGAACCACTACGATGAAAACATCGTTTTCGATGCGAGCGTCGCTGATGGGACTAAACCACGTGGTAAAGTTGAGGGCGCTGATTTTTTCAGCAATTTTTTCCTTGAGCTGCTCTAAAAGTTCTTTCACGCGAATCCCTTTTTCTGCACCAAATAAAGCAACTTATCCCCATGGGGGAATGTGTGTAAATATTTAATATCTAAAGCTATTTAAATGTTTTTAGCTGTGTTTTTGGTTTTTTGTGGATAAGTTGGGGACAATGTCTACTCCAACAGTCCGAACGTTTTTTCGCATCTTTTTTGCGAGAGGTCTGTACTAAGTGAGCCTGTGGATAATTTGCAAGTGAAATGTGAAAAACCAAGAATAACAAGTGTTTATTAGGCCTCATTTTTTCATCTGGGCTTCCCCTCGGCTGTTTGGCGCAAAGCCAATGTGGGGGCTTCTTGGAGGAGGTGAGGAAAAGAGGACGAACGGAGGGCAAAGAAGCTTTTTCATTGACATTCCGGGTCATTCTCCCTAGGAGAGCACGCTCTACTGAACAGAAGCCGGAGCAGGATTATGAAAAGAACATACCAACCAAGTAACTTGAAACGAAAAAGAAACCACGGATTCAGAGCTCGCATGTCGACTAAAGCTGGCCGTAGTATCATCAACACCAGAAGAGCCAGAGGAAGAAAACGTCTTACTACTGTTTAGTAGTTTGAAGTCGCCTTCTCTTTTTGAAGTTCATGCCCATTTTTCCTTCACAGCATCGCCTTACACGACCAGAAGAATTTGAAGCCGTAAAAGCCAAAGGAACGAGCGTTCGCACGAAGCTCTTTCTCTTTTCGGCGTTGCGTGGTGAACATGCACGCTTAGGTCTTGTGGTTTCAAAAAAAGTGGGAAACGCCGTGGTGCGCAACCGCCTCAAACGCTTGGCCCGAGAAGATTTTCGTCTTCGTTCTGCCGAATATCCAAATGCCGATTGTGTGCTGGTTTTTTTTAAAGAAGCCGCCGATGTTGACAGCAAAAATATCTTCGCAGCGCTTGCTGAAGCGCGAAAAAAAATCAGCAAAAAACTTGCGTGAAGTGAAGGTGTTTCGTCGTGAGAAGTGCTTTACTTCCACCAAAATATTGCGTAAGTTACCCCCTCATTATGATGAAAAGATTTTGCCTCTTTTTAATTCGCCTTTATCAAAAGCTGATTTCACCGTTCTTTGGTGACTGCTGTCGTTTTGAGCCCACTTGTTCGCAGTATGCCGAACAAGCTTTTTCACACCTGCCCTTTTGCGCGGCATTTACAAAAACTGCATGGCGATTACTTCGCTGCCATCCTTGGGGTGGAAGCGGCTATGACCCTGTACAACACCATCATCAGTCATGTGACGGGAAGTGTTTATAAACACTGTCACAGAACTTGTTGGTCATGTTAAAACGTTGAGGAATTACAGATGAAACAAGAACACCGAAGTTTACTGGCGATTGGCCTTTCTGCACTCATTATGTTGTTGTGGTTTAAATTTATGGTGCCGCAACAAAAACCAGCCGACGCGCAAACGCAGACAGAAAGCGGTGCACAAGCTGCTAGCCAAGTGAGTGGCGAAAACAAAAGTGTTCCGTTTATGGAAGAATCTGAATTGTATGCCGATCCGCAGGCACATCTTCCGGTGAAAGTTTCAGAAATCAAAAATAATTTGTACGAGGCAAAACTTTCTACCGATGGCGCCAGCATTGAGTCATGGAAAATTCTTGCCTATCATGAGACGGCCGACAAAAGCAGCCCACACGTTGATCTTGTACCTCAAGCCGATAAGCTGCGCGGTTCGTTGAACCTTTCTTTCCTCGATGCAAATTTCGAATTTCCCGAAAAACCGCATTATCGCTTAACCGAAGCTTCAGAAAATAAATTAGTGTACACGTGGAGTTCACGTCAGGCGGAAGTGACCAAAGTCATTCGCTTTCACGACGAGAACTATCTTGCCGATGTAGATCTAATCATAAAAAATAAAAGCTCGCGCGTGCTTGATGCCAAAACTGCAGTGAGTGTTGAAGGCTTAACGGTGCCAAAAGAAAAAGGTACGTTGGCCTTTTTGAAACAAAGCAGTGCCGAAAATCGCCATCCTCTTTATTACCTCGATGGAGAAGTTCATCGTGAGGCAGAAATACAAGAGCTTCCGCAACTTCAAGCTAAAGCCGGAGACCTTTACTGGGCGGGCATTGAAGACCGATACTTTATGTCTACACTTATTCCGCGCGATCAGGCGAAAGATTTTTCGGTACGTTACGGTGCAAGCAGCAGAAACGATTTGGGTGAAGGCATCAAGGTGATTGAAAGTGGAATTGTGTTTCCGCGTGCCAGCATTGCACCTGGCGCAAGTGTGCAGCAAAGTTTTTCACTGTACGCTGGACCAAAAGATATCAACATGCTGAAAGCCGCTGGTGAAGCGGTTCGGCTGAACGAGGCTATCGACTATGGTTGGTTTTCGGTGGTTGCCGTTCCAATTGTGTATGCGCTTAAATTTTTGGTGAAAGTTGTGCGCGACTTTGGCTTGTCTATTATTTTGCTTACTGTTTTCATCAAGCTTTTGTTGAATCCTATTTCAAAAAAATCACTGAAGTCGATGAAGGCTATGCAACAGTTGCAGCCAAAGTTGAAAAAGCTGCAAGAAAAATACAAAGACGACAAAGCGAAGTTGCAACAAGAAACCATGCAGTTGTTCAGAACCCACAAAGTGAATCCTGCTGGTGGTTGCCTGCCAATGCTTTTGCAGTTTCCGGTGTACATTGCGCTCTATAAAGTGTTGTGGAATTCCATGGAATTGTATCACGCGCCATTTTTTATCTTCTACAAAGACTTGGCTGCTCCCGATCCTTATTTTATTCTTCCCATTTTCCTTGGGCTCTTCATGGTGGCGCAGCAAAAAGTAATGCCATCGCCAAGCACCGATCCGGCGCAGAAAAAAATGATGATGCTTATGCCGGTTATGTTTGCAGGCTTCATGTTGTTTTTGCCCGTTGGGCTTGTGCTGTATATTTTGGTGAACACAGTGATGAGTGTTGGTCAGCAATGGATGTACAACAACGATATTAGGTTGCGCGATTTCTTCAATGGAACAGTTTTGAGTAAACTAAAGAAGAACGCTGTGAAAGAGGTATAAGCTTTATGCATCCTTGGCATGATATTGACATTGGAGAACTTGCGCCCGACGAAATTAAAGTGGTGATTGAAATTCCAAAAGGCAGCAAGGTGAAGTATGAGCTGGATAAGAAAACAGGCCTTTTGTATGTTGATCGAGTTTTATATTCTTCGGTGATGTATCCTGCCAATTATGGCTTCATCCCGCAAACCTTTGGTGATGATGACGATCCGCTTGATATCCTTTTGCTCATGCAAGAATCGGTAGTGCCGCTTTCTATTTTGCGTGCTCGCCCAATTGGCATGCTGACGATGCTTGATCAAGGAAAGCAAGATGAGAAAATTATTTGCGTGCATCTTGATGACCCCGAATACAGCAGCTATCACCAAATAGACAAAATACCACCGCATCGTTTAAAAGAGCTCCACCGTTTTTTTAGCGACTACAAAAAATTAGAGCATAAGGAAGTAATGGTCCAAGATTTTTTAGACGCAGAAAAAGCAAAAACAGCCATTATGAAAGCCGCAAAGATGTATAAGGACGTCTTCTCTTCGAAGTAGTCTTTTTCTTTTTGAAAGCATTTTATGAGCGCGCCAGCTTGTTTGATTGTGACATCAGTTTGTTTGACCCCCGCTCTTTCTGTTATGAGAGACCTTTACACTATGAGAGACGCAGCTCTTCGCTTGGGGGTAACGCCAGCTCTTGTGGTTATGGATTCCGAAAGTGTTTTGCCAGCGCCTCCCAGTAGTTTTGGGATGCCGACATTTATTGGCCATCAGATCACCCCAGCATTGCGACGATTTTGTAGCGATCACGCTGTTCAGTGTGCTTTTCCCTTTGAAGAAAATGCTGTTCTCACTGCTGCAACACTTCATGACACATTTCGTTTTCCTAGAGGCTTGAGCGTAAGTGAGGCGCGCCTTTTTCGAAATAAACATTTCATGCGTAAAGCAGCTTCAGATGCGGGAGTGAAGGTTCCAAAAGGGAATGCTGTGAGAAGCAAGAACGAATTTATCGAGCTAACACAACGTTTGGGTGGACATGTGGTTGTAAAACCCACCTCGTTTTATGGTTGCGTAGGTGTGTTTGAAGTTTTTCCGAATGATGATGTGAACGAAGCCTTTGAAAAGGCGAAACGTGTAAATGACCAAAGCGGAATGGTGTGCCTGGTTGAAAAATATGTGCACGGTGAGCAGTGCCACGCAGACGTTTTGCTGCAAGGCGGATGCATTGTTTTCGAAGCTTTGGGAAGATACACAAAACCGCCTTTACAATTTAACTCTTTTCCTCCGCAGGGTACGGTAACAAGAAACAAAAATCGTACGAGGAGTGAAAAAAAGATTCTCCAAAAAATGGGAAAAATTGTTCATGCGTTTGGCATGCGTGATGGATGGGCGCATGGCGAATTTTTTGTGAAGCCAAACGGAAAAGTTGTCTTCGGCGAAATTGCTGCACGTGTTGGAGGAGGAATGCTTCCGGCGCTTTATCAAAAGGCGTATGGGCTTAATGTCTATGAAGCCATGGTATTAGCTGCGCTTGATTCCAATTATCGCCCGCGTATTGAGGCTGAAGGACCAGAGCTTGGAGCAGAATTTTTGATGGACTTTGAGAGACCTGAGTCGGGAATTCTTACAGATCACACATCTGTGGAAGAGCTGAGGCAAATTCCTGGGGTTGTTGATGCACAAATGTATATGAATAAAGGCGATCTTGTTACACCGCTTGTAGTTTCCACACAAATGTTGGGGTATTTTATTTTTCAGCCAGAAGGAAATGGTTCCACGCCTACATCTGCGCAGCTGGCTGTTCGCAAACAATTTAAAGCTTCCTTTTCGTAAGATGCTCGCTTGCCTTCATGTTTTTTTCTGGTAAGCATCGCCAATGCTCTCGGCTCACTTCTCTCCCGCCTTCATCGCAAAAGCCCTTCGACCAGATTTGAATTTGGCAGTGTTGATGTTGTGTTGTTATTCCAACGATCTTTTGCACTTTTGTTTGGCTGCTTTCAAAAAAGAAAGTGTTCGCGGGCAATCACAATATTCACATAGTTTTGCGGTGAGCATTCTTATGAGCGTGCTTGTTTTTTTCACGGCGCTTCTTTTTTTGCACGATCTTCAAGTTGCTTTTCTTTTTGCAGCTTGCACTATTTCACATTTTCTTTTCGACCTCATTGTGTTTCGAAGCCTTCCTTTGTTTCCCCATAAAGGAAAAATCCCTGGTTTAGGCTTATTTGAACACAGAAAAAAATGGATCGCTTTTGGCTTGGAGTGGTTTTTTCTTTTGGGAGGATGGACACCATATGCAGCTGTGACAGTGCTTAGCGGACAGCATATAGATGTGCCAGTGATTTTGTTGTTAAGTTTAAGCTTTGTATTATTTTTTTACTTCAAGATTTATGAACCATTTTTTTTCTCTTCACCTGAGAAAAAATAAACGAGCTCCAGTGGTTGCGCTTACAAAGTGTTGCAGATAAATTGTTCTCCGGAGGTTGCTTGAAACTATGGGCGAAACGCGGCCTGTAAGCGGATAATAATGACGCTGTTTTTCCGTTGGGTTTTCATAACGCACCCTGTCCCACGTCATGGTGCCAACAACCTGACAAGGTTGTCCTCTTTTTGTTTCAAGGTCCGTGAGAATACAGTTTGTTAAATGGGTGCTGCTGCCCTTGTCGCTTTCTCCCCATCTGCTACCTGAAAACTGACTTCCAAAAAAGTTTACGTTGTCGCATTGTGCTCCTCTTAAATCTGCTCCATCAAGCTGCGATGAATGCAGGTCAACGTTTGCGAGCTGCGCATTAGTGAACTGCGAATATGTTCCATCTATTCGTGACATGTTTGCCCGCTGTATGCGTGCATTCGAAAAATCGCTGTTTGCCCATGTAGCTTCACTTGCCCTGACGTCAAAGAGGCGTGCGCTACGAAAAAGTGTACGATCCAACAAGGCGTTTTCTAAGCTACAGGAATCTAAAGTTGCTTCGGAAAAATCTGCTCCGTAGAAACACATCTGAGAAAGATCAGAATTCATTATGAGTGCTCTTGTAAAATTTGTTTTGTCGAAACGAACGTTTTTCCCCGCCAAATAAAAAATATCATGAAAGCTTTCACCTTCTAGATTGAGATCGGAAAGAGTAAAAACAAGTGCTGGCGGAAACGCTGTCATGCAATTGAGAGCGCTTTTGTAAAAAAGATCCGCAATGTGTTGAACGTTTCGTAAGAGAATAATGGCGCGTTTTTCTTCGTCGGTTAAAAATACATCTACATTTGAAAGCGCAGACAAAACATCTTCGCCGGGAATGGTATTAGTGTAAGCAACGCCGTCTTCATTTTTTGCATTTCTAGAGTTGTTGGAGATCAATCGCAAAAAGGCATCTAAGACACCGGCCGCAAACGTCCTGCCATAAGCTATTGCAGCATCACTGGTTCTATCTGCTGGAGGATACTGCGAAAAAAGCTCACGCTCAACCACCGCCCGCATGAAAACGGTGTCGTAGGGTTTATGTAGTTCCCCCTGAAAAACCCATTTTTTCAAGATAGCGGACCTTGAGCGGTGTGTTTTTT